>JAAZIY010000134.1 GCA_012800625.1 Lentisphaerota bacterium | reverse complement strand
TGCTGCAGCCTGATAATCTCCTCACAGCTAAGGACCTGATTCAACTCCAGCATGGGGTCGCTGTGCAGGCGTTCCTGCATAAGCTCGAGCTCGTCTTTTTCCCCTGGATATCCTAATATGAGCTGCATGGCGAAGCGGTCCAGCTGCGCTTCAGGCAGTGGGTAGGTGCCCTGATATTCGATGGGGTTGGCGGTGGCGATCACCATAAAGGGCTGGGGCAAGGCGTAGCTCACGCCGTCATCGGAGACCTGCTTTTCGCTCATGGCCTCGAGTAGCGCCGACTGTGTTCGCGGGCTGGCTCGGTTGATTTCGTCAGCCAGCACTATATTAGCAAACAGCGGGCCTTTGCGAAAGCGCAGCTCGCCGCTTTTGGGATTGTAGACATTGCTGCCGACTATGTCGCTGGGCAGCAGGTCCGGAGTGAACTGAATGCGCCTGAAGCTGGCGTTGAGCGAGGCGGCCAGGCTCCTGGCCAGCGTGGTCTTGCCCACACCAGGCACATCGTGCAAGAGGACATTGCCGCCAGCCGCCAAGGCGCAGAGAAGCAAGTCAATGGTTTCGGACTTGCCGCAGATAACCCTGTTCAGACGACGGCGTAAAAGCGCGATTTTTTCGAGCATGGCTACCTCAATTGAACACTGAAAAATAAAAACCAATGAGCTTGAAATAAAGGGAATGTGAATGCGTTTTCTTATTTCAAGGGTTAAAGTATATTGGTTGCCCAGTAAATATAGCACAAATAGCTTGAGGAAATTATCATGGACCATATATCAGACTACGTGCGCGCCATGCTGTTGGCATTCGGCGAGGACCCTGAACGGGAGGGACTGCGCGATACACCGCAAAGAGTGGCCAAAAGCCTGGAGTTTCTGACCCTGGGCTATCGCAGTGACCCTGACGAGATAGTAGGCGATGCCGTCTTTCACGAGGAAAGCAACCATATGATCATCGTGCGCGATATCGAGGTTTACAGTATGTGTGAACATCATATGCTGCCCTTTTTCGGGCGCTGTCAGATCGGCTATATCCCTCGAGGCAAGGTTTTTGGTCTGAGCAAGCTAGCCAGGCTGGTTGACTGCTTTGCCAGAAGACTGCAGGTGCAGGAGCGTCTCACCAATCAAATCGCCAGGTATATCAAGGACAAGGTGAACGCCGAGGGTGTCGGCGTAGTACTCGAATGCCGGCACCTGTGCATGATGATGCGCGGCGTGGAAAAGCAGAACTCCAGCATGGTTACCTCAGCAGTGCTGGGCAGCTTCCATGACTCGCATGCAACCAGAAACGAGTTCCTGCAGCTGCTGCAAAGACCGGCACTGTAAGTAGACAGCACCGTCCTGGCGTGGGTTTAGACACGAAGTCACACGAAGGGGGGAGGACACGAAGGGACACTAAGTCACACGAAGGGACACGAAGTCACACTAAGGACAGGTTCCGTTTTCAGTCTCTTTAATATGGTTTTTTAGGAGTTCGAATGCCTTATCCAAAACAGATTTCCAGTGTTGCTGAACTAGAAGAGCTTTTAGCCAGACCTAGTGCTGCCGGCATCGAGATGATGCGCGCCCTCGATGGCGACCTGATGATCCTGGGCATAGCCGGCAAGATGGGGCTTACCCTGGGAAGGCTGGCACTGCAGAGCGCCAAGCTGGCCGGCGTCAACAAGCGCATCATCGGAGTGTCGCGTTTTTCTCGTCCTGAAGAGCGCCGTAAGCTCGAGTCATGGGGCATTGAGTGTATCACCTGCGATCTGCTGGACCGGGCGGCGGTCGCCAGCTTGCCGCAGTGTCGTAACGTTATCTATATGGCCGGACGCAAGTTCGGCACCGGCGGCGAAGAGGAGCTTACCTGGGCTATGAATGCCCTGGCTCCGGCTATCGTGGCCGAACATTTCAAGCAGAGCCGTATCGTGGTATTTTCCACTGGCTGCGTCTATCCTTTGCAAAAAGCGCATGACTGCGGTTCGCGTGAAACCCAGGCACCCGCCCCTGTGGGTGAATATGCTCAGTCCTGCCTGGCGCGCGAGCGCCTCTTCCAGTACTGCAGTAATAAAAACGACTCTAGCCTGCTGTTTTTTCGCCTTAATTACGCTGTTGATTTGCGTTATGGAGTGCTACATGACATTGCGCAAAGGGTCTGGCAGGGTCAGCCAGTGGACAACTCTGTGCCACATTTCAACGTGATATGGCAAGGCGACGCCAACGACATTGCCCTGCGTGCACTGCAAATCACCGCCAGACCGGCTGAAATTTTGAATGTCACCGGGCCGGAGCTGGTCTCTGTGGAGCAGTGCGCCGCTTTCTTTGCGCAGCGTTTTGGCAGGGCAGTCAGCTTCTGCGGCCAGCCTGGTCAGCCCGGCTATCTAAGCAACTCGGCCAAGATGGCAAAGCTTTTCGGCTATCCCCGCGTCTCCTTGCAAACCCTGCTTGAATGGCAGGCCGACTGGACCGCTAAAAGCCTGCCCAGCTTGAATAAACCCACACATTTTGAAGTGAGCGACGGGAAATTCTAAAAGATGCAAAAAAAAATCGCAGACATAGATGCCGCAGTGCTGGCTGACTTCCGACTAGGTTGCGTCATCCCGGCACAGCCCCTGGCTTTGGATGAACAGCGCCGTTTTTCGCCTAGATATCAACGTGCGCTCTGCCGCTACTACATTGACGCTGGCGCCGGCGGCATTGCTGTAGGCGTGCATTCAACCCAGTTTGAAATACGAAATCCAAAAATAGGCTTGTTTGAACCGCTGCTCGAGCAATGCTCAGGCTTTGTTGATGACTGGTCAGAGCATCGCGGCAGAAAAATACTAAAGATAGCCGGCGTCTGCGGGCTGACTGACCAGGCTCTTGCCGAGGCTAGCTTCGCCTCGCAGGCTGGTTACGACGCCTGCTTGCTCAGCCTAGCCGCCTTCAAGCAGGCCAGCGTAGCAGATATGTTGCAGCATTGTCGCGAGCTGGCGCAGATTATGCCACTCATCGGCTTTTATCTGCAACCCAGCGTGGGCGGAGCCTGGCTGCCATATCAATTCTGGCGGG
>JAAZIY010000133.1 GCA_012800625.1 Lentisphaerota bacterium | reverse complement strand
TCCCAAATATGCCACACTCCGCAAATCAAGGCTCGATTCAGAGCTGCCGTATGCGGGTTTTATACTTGCTCAGCAGATATCCGCTCTGGAGCGAAACTTTTATACGCCAGGATATGAGGTTGTTGCAGACTGAGCTGCCTGAAATCAGCTTTATGGCGCTATTTGCCGGGGACTGCCCGCTTCAGCCGGACTGGCCGCAGGTGCAAATATTATGTGATCAGCCCAGAGGACAAGATAGCAGCAAAACCAGCCGCAATAAGCTGCGTCGTATTATGCCCGGCGCTCTACAGGCGCACCTGGTGCTTTTCAAATATAGGAGAATCCTGCGTGAGTTGAGCAGGCAAGCCCGACTTCAGCAAGTCAGACACATACACGCTGAATTTGCCGACTTGGCCGCCTTCCTGGGTATGCACGCAGCTCAGAGCCTGGGTCTGGGGTTTAGCTTCGGCGTGCACGCCGCCGATGTCTACGCCAACCAATATTCCCTCTCCGCACTGGTGCAGGGCGCCAAATTCATTAATTCCTGCAACCTAGCTGTGTCAGACTATTTGGCGGAAAAACATCCACTGGCAACGGCAAAACTACACTTGATACATCACGGCCTACTGCTGGAAGACTGGCCTTACAAGCAGAACGACAGCTTGCAAAAGCCGCTACGGCTCTGCTTCGCCGGACGCTTTGTGCCCAAAAAAGGCATTGGCATACTCCTGCGGTCCTGCGCCATATTGCAGAGCAAGGGCCTCGCGTTCCACTTGCGACTGGCCGGAGACGGCCCCCTGGGTGCAGAGTTGCGCCGCCTGGCAGACGAACTGGGCATAGGCGCGCAGTGCCACTGGCTGGGACAGCTCAGCAGGCCGCAGGTCAAACAACTCATGCTGGACTCGGACATACTCTGCCTGCCCAGCATCAAGGACAGCGACAACAATCAGGAGGGTGTGCCTAATGTGCTGGTCGAGGCCATGGCCCTGGGACTGCCGGCACTGGGAAGCCAAAGCGGCAGCATCGCAGAGCTGCTGACTGCCGAAACCGGCTGGCCGCTCACTGAAATAAATCCTGAAACTCTGGCGCAGGGCCTCGAGGAGATAATCAACAGCCCGCAGCAGCGCCAAAAACGCCGCTTGGCGGCCCGCCGCCAGGTGGAAAAAGAATTCTGCGCCCGAGAAAACGGCAGGCGCAGAGCCGCCCTGCTGCGCCAAGCCGCTATTTAGTGTGACTTAGTGTCCTGCTCGCGATAGCGCCGCACAAATTCCTCGATAAACAAGCGCATATAGTTGGGAGCGGCGGCGGAGAGATGCGGCAGACGCCAGAGATTGGGGCAGCGCAGAAAGTCGGCCCCCGCGCTGACAGGCTCCTCAGGAAAAACGTCTAGAAAGGCCGCCTTCAGGCGTCCGGCCTGCAGTGCCTCCTGCAGCGCCTCCAGGTCCAGGGCGTTGCCCCGTCCGAAATTATAGATGCTGGCCTCCTTGTGCAGCAGCGCCAGGCGTTTGCGGTTGATAATCATGTCGGTTTCCGGGCAGCGCGGCAGGCAGAGGACTAGGTGGTCGAAGCCGGGCAGCTCTCGCTCGAGTTCGGCGGGTGTAAACAGCCTGTCTCCGGGTTTGAACCAGGCTGGTTTGGGGCGCTGCAAATCGCGTCGCATGGCTGAGAGCCGCACCTCGAAGGGCTTCAACAGCCTGCCTATGCACTGTCCTATATTGCCGAAGCCCAGCAGTCCGACATGACTGCCCTTGAGCGGTCTCATTTGTCCGCTCAATTCGGCTCTGGGCCAGGGCAGCTGGCTGAATTTACCCAGGGCGCTGAACAGCCCGCGGCTAACGCCCAGCAGCGCGCCCAGCGCGGTTTCAGCCATGATTTCGCCGTGAAAGCTTCCGTTCCAGGCCTGTATATGCTCGGGCAGCTCAATGTCGAAGTAGTCCTGTCCGGCGGCGGGTGTGGCGATGAGGCGCAGGTTTTCCGCCTTTGCTAGCCAGTCTTGCTGAAATTTCCAACTAATACCGATCTGCGCCTGGCGCAGGGAACAGCGAAATTCCTCTTGGCTGCGACAGTGTAGCACCTGGAACTCGGGCATCCGTTCCGCCAGCAGGCCGGACTCCTGTGGAGTCATCTGCCAGCAGGAGACTTGGGGATGCACCAGATATATGGAGAGCAAGGGTCTCATAAAAACCTGCTATGCGGCGCCTGCTTTCAGATGTATTCTGTGAGCAGGCGTTCGGCGTTGCCGTGGTAGATTTTTTCCAGAACCGGCAGAGGCAGCTCGAGTTCCTGCAAGAACTCCTGGTGCTGGTTGTCAAAGTAGTCTCTGGCATACAGGAAACGGTCTTGGAACTCCAGCAGGAATTCCTTGGCGTAGACCGGGTCGCGCTTCAGAGCGCGAAAACCGGAGCCTGCCGACCAGTCGCAGTAGAGATTAGGGTACTGCCTAAGCAGCTGCGGCATCCTGCCGCCAGGCTGCACCGGACAGTCCAGGGGCGGATAATGCGTGCTCTTGTAGAGTTCGTCGCCGGAAATATGTATCCAGAAGCCGGGAGCATGTCCTAAAAAAACGGTTTCCGGGCAGGCCTGCAAGGCTCTCTCCAGGGAGTCAATCGAGCCTCCCCACCATTCCGTCCAGGGCTGCAATGCAGTGCGCTGGTCGTCCTGCAAATGCAGGATGACCGGCATCTTCAGTTTGCCGGCAGTGCGGAATAGCCAGAGTGCGTCGCGGTCGTCCATCATCATGCGCACCTTGAATTCACCGCAGACCCTGGCGCCGTAAATCTCATGGGCGGCTTGGAGCAGCTCACAGGCGTTGGGGCGTCGCGGGTCGGGGGAGTAACCGAGCACAAAGCGCTCGGGGGCACGCTCTTTGTAGCTGATGCAACGGCTGAAGGGTATGGGGCCGGTGGAGGAGCCGAGTAGCTCGGCAGGCACCACATTGGCATAGCCCTTGCCATACTCGTGATAGGCGCACTCCCAGCTTAAAAGCCAAGTCTGTGCAATACCGTTTTTGTCCATATTGGCCAGAAATTTGTCCAAATCGTGGCCATGCCAGTCCGGGTGATTGTGAGCATCGATGATCTTCATTACTGGTCTCCTGAATTTTCAGCGGGCAGTATTGCCCAAATGTACAAAAACATTTGCCTAGGAGATAAAATAACCGTTCAAAATAAAAAAGGTGCGGATTACATCAAAAATAAGCTATATTAGACTTGGTTCAAAAAGCCAGGTGGATACTAAGACACACTAATAGGAGCAGTCATGTCGATTTCTTCGCGTCGTTTTTTGGTGATTGGAGCGCATCCTGATGACCCCGATTTGCGTTTTGGCGGCAGCGCCATCAAGTTGACGCAGGCTGGGCACCAGGTCAAATTTGTCTCCATGACCAATGGCAACTGCGGGCATTTGACCCAGGGTGGCGCCGCCTTGGCGGCCAGGCGCTACGAGGAGTCGCAGAACGCGGCTCGGCTTTTCGGAGTGCAGCAGTATCAGATACTGGATGTCAATGACTGCGAACTTGAGCCTAGCCTTGCCATGCGCAAACAAGTCATTGGCATTATACGCGACTTTCAGCCCGATGTGGTTCTGACGCATCGCAGCTGCGACTACCATGCCGACCACCGCGCCTGCGCGCAACTGGTGCAGGACGCCGCCTACCTGGTAATGGTGCCGCAGTTCTGCCCGGAAAGCCCCATTCCAGCGCAAAACCCGGTTTTCGCCTATGTCTACGACGCCTTTGTGGAACCCCGTCCCTTACGCGTTGACGCCGCCGTCGACATAGACTCGGTGCTCAATGCCAAGAACCGCGCCCTGGACTGCCATGTGTCGCAGTTCTATGAATGGCTGGCCTACGAAAAAGGCTATGCCAATACCGATTTCAGCCAGTACAGCTGGGAACAAAAGTCGGATTATCTGACCGAACACTGGGGCGCGCGCTTCAAAAATGCCGCCGATTTGGCGCGAAAACAGCTGCAACACTGCCTCGGACAGAAGGCCGGAGCCAAAGTGAAATATGCCGAGGTCTTCGAACAGTCCGCCTACGGAAGCATCCTGCCACAAGAAGAGTTCCAACAGCTCTTCCTGGAATAAATCAATATTGGATACGAAGACACACGAAGTTAGACCGCGTCCAAAAAGCCTTTGTGCCACTAAGGCACACGAAGGGGGGAGGACACGAAGCCACACTAAGGCACACTAAGCCACACTAAGTAACAGCAAAGGTCGTCTCAGGGGAAAAGACTTTTGCCTGGCTACTAAGGACAAAATTCCAGACCTGCTTGTAATTATTGTTATAATGATTATAATAACCGTTGGTTTGGTTTTTTCACTGCCAGGGAGCATAAGTATGCTAAGTTTGCCGGAAAGCAGCAGGCTGGAGTACAAGCGCGACTACAGCGATAATATTCGTCGTTGCGTCATCGCCTTTGCCAACAGCGATGGCGGCAAGATTTATGTAGGCATTGAGGATGACGGGCGTGTTTGCGGCCTGCCTGCCCTGGATGAGAGCTTGCTGCGCATCAGCAACTCCATACGCAATTCCATTGTTCCCGACTTAAGCATGTTCACGCGCTGCGAAGTGCTTCAGATTGAAGACAAGCAGGTTATTTGCATCGAGGTTGAGCGCGGCACGGCTCGTCCCTACTACTGGCGCGAAAAAGGCCTGCGCCCGGAGGGTGTTTTTGTGCGGCATGGCGCCGCTACAGTGCCCGCTTCGCAGGCTGCTATCTTGCAGATGATACGTGATTCAGCCAGCGATAGTTTCGAGGAGCGCCGTTCTTTGCTGCAAGAGCTGAGCTTCGAGCAGAGCGCTCCTTTTTTCCAAAACCAGGGACTTGCTTTCGGCTCCGAGCAGCGTCGCACTATGCATTTCTTCAACGCTGACGGGCTTTATAACAACCTGGCCCTGCTGCTCTCTGATCAATGCCGGCATAGTATGAGACTGGCGGTTTTTCAAGGCGGCGAAAAAATCCTGTTTCGCGACCGGCGTGAGCTGAACGGCTCCTTGTTGAAACAGCTCGAGGAGAGCCATGCCTTTTTGCAGCAGCATAACCGGCTTAGTGCGGAGTTTGTCGGCCTGCAGCGCATAGACCGCTACGACTATCCGCCGGAGGCGATTCGCGAGGCCTTGTTGAACCTGATTGTACACCGCGATTACAGCCTCGCGGGGTCCAGCCTGGTCAGCCTTTTTGACAACCGCCTCGAGCTTGTAGGCCTGGGAGGCCTGGTTGGCGGTCTCAGCCTGGAGGACGTCAATCTGGGGGTGTCACTGTTTCGCAACCGTAATCTGGGCGAGATTTTTTATCGTCTGCGGCTTATCGAGGCCTACGGCACCGGCCTGCTGAAAATAAAAGAGGCCTATCACGGCTTTGCCTTGCAGCCTAAAATCGAGCTGAGTGCAAACGCCTTCAAGCTTACCCTGTATAACCGCAATCACAGCATGCCGCCGCTTGACGGGCGCCAGGAAACGGTTCAGGCCGCCGACCGCGAACACGTCGTGATGCGGCTGATAAAAAGGAGCGGTCTGACTAGCCGCCGTGAAGTCGAGCTGGCCTGTGATATATCTCAGGGCGCAGCCAACCTGCTCTTGCGGGAAATGTGCCAAAAAGGCTTGATTCTGCGCCGGGGAGCAGGCAAAAAAACACACTATACATTGAACACTCAAGCAGAATAAAGTAAACTGTGGCCGGAAAAGTAAGCCGCAAAAACTTGGAAACTAAGTCACACTAAAAATTGATGCTGCCAGGAACCTGGAGGCTGCGGCTTTGGCCTTAAGTAGATGTCTGCCAGCATACCCAACTGTGTAACCAGGAGAATAAACATGAGCATCTTCAAAAAATCGACCATGTCGAGCTGATTCCAGTGAATGCCGAGAAGACCATCGGCTTCTATACCGACATTCTCGGCTTCAGCATCAAAGAGCGCATCAGGATACAAATGCCGCCGCTGCGCGAAGTCATATATCTGAGCCTGGGAGGAACCGTCATCGAGATCGTGGACGTGGAGAACCCAAGCCCGCGCGGCGCAGACAGCTGGGTTTCTGGAGGTCGAGGATATGCAAAAGGCAGTACAACACCTCGAGGAAAACAAGGTGTGTATCTCCAAGCAGCCTGTGGACCTGGGCGACTCCTGGCGTGGAGAATTCCTGGACCCCGACGGCCTGACCATCGAGCTGAGACAGTAAAAAAAATCCGCCGAATAGGTCGACGAACAGGAATCTGAACACGAAGACACACTAAGTCACACGAAGACACAGTAAACCAGATGGCTTATGCACAAGAGTTTTTTTGAGATCTCGCCTCCGCCGCCGCGTGAAGATTGGTTGTTTTTAGACGAGTTGCGCCAGCCCGAAATCCCGGCACTGCGATGGCATTGCAAGCTGCCTCCTGACTCCGAGCACCTCGATATTAGCGGCGGACTGAAGCTGGTCCAGGGTTTTCCCGATCCCGAAGGGCTTTTGGCCACTGCCTATCAGAGCCTGCAGCGTCTGCTTGAAAAGGCGGATTTGCCTCAGGCCGGGGAATTGACCCCGTGCCGCTTCAACGAAAAGAAACTGTTTGGGGCGGAAAGCTATGAACTGATTATCAATGCCGATGGCGTCAGCCTTCAAGCCGAAGACCGTGAGGGCATGCGCAGAGCCATTTATGAGTTGGAGGAACTGCTGTCGGCCAGCTCGGGGCCTTTCCTGCCATTTCTTCAGCAGCAGCGTAAGCCCTGGCTGAAAAACCGCATATCGCGCTGCTTTTTCGGCCCCATCAAGCGACCGCCATTCAATCGCGATGAGCTGCTCGATGACATGGATTATTATCCAGACGAATACCTGAACCGCCTGGCCAGGGAGGGCATCAACGGTCTCTGGCTGACTGTGGTTTTTCGTGAACTTGCCAGCACTTCTTTTTTGCCGAAGGACCCGCTGGCGGAAAAACGCCTGGCCAAGTTGCGGCGCACCGTTGAGCAGTGCCGCCGCTATGGCATCAAAACCTGGCTATTCAGCATAGAGCCGCGTAACCTTGCCGGGGATGACCCAATACTGCAAGATAACCCGGAGCTGCGCGGGGCGCTGGTAACCGAGAGTATTTATAGCTTTTGCAGCAGCAGCGAAAAGGCTCGGCGGTACTTGTTTGAGAGCTGTCAATCCATATTTTCCCAGGTCCCCAACCTGGGCGGGCTTATCAATATAAGTCATGGCGAGAGGGTCACCAGTTGCTTAAGCGCGCTGTCCGCCCTTAGCGACGACAGCATTGATTGTCCTCGCTGCAGCAAAATCCCCAAATGGCAGATACACCATAATACCCTTTCAGCGATGCGAGACGGCATGCTGTCGGCAAATGCCGATGCTGAAATAATCAGCTGGCTGTATCAACCCCAGCCGGTTCCAGAACGCGCCGCCTGGAACTATGAACTGGCCGCCAATGTTCCAGAGGGAGTGGTGCTGCAGTACAATTTTGAGTCCGGAGCCGTGAGAAAACAGCTTTCCAGGCCGCGTTTTGGCGGGGACTACTGGCTTTCCTACGTTGGACCTAGCGCTTCTTTCAACCGCATTGCCGATGCTGTGAAAGCCTCCTGCGGGAGTCTCTCAGCCAAGATTCAAGTGGGTTGCTGCCATGAGGTGGCCACGGTTCCATTTGTCCCGGTCCCCGGACTGCTCTATCAAAAATACGTCGAAATGAAAAAATGCGCCTGCACGCATGTTATGCAGTGCTGGTATTTTGGCAATTACCCCGGCATTATGAATCGCGCCGCCGGCAGATTGGCCTTCTCTGAGCTTGAGCAGGGCGAGGAGGAGTTTCTCCTCGATTTGGCTCGCCCGCAATGGGGCGCTAATGCCGCCGAGGTGGCGCGGGCCTGGCAGCTTTTCAGCGAGGCCTACAGCGAATATCCGCTTTCCAACGATATGCAGTACTATGGCCCGATGCATGCCGGGCCGGTCTGGCCGCTGCATTTGAAAATCAAGATGCTGCCGCTGGCTCCCACCTGGAAGCCGGATTACCCGCCCAGTGGCGACTGCATAGGAGAATGCCTGGAAAACCACAGTCTGGAGGAGGCGCTCTTGCTGGCCAGCAGGATGCGAGATAAATTCGACCAGGGACTGGCAATTCTCAGCGGCCTGCGCCAGGACTATAAAAATGAGCCGGAGCGTCTGCTGGACATAGGGGTTGCCGAGGCCTTGGCAATACAATTTCGCAGCGCCAGAAACATCTTCGAGTTTTATTGGCTGAGGCGAGAGTTGTTCAGCACTGCGGACGGCAAGCTCGCCAAGGCCAGAATCTTGGCGAAATTGAAGGCCTTGGTTCTGGCTGAGATCGAGAATTCCTCTCAGTTGGCCTTGCTTTGTGCGGAGGACTCCAGGCTGGGCTTTCATTCCGAGGCTGAGGCTCATCAGTACTTTGGCGAGCGCCTGCACTGGCGGATCAAGTTCCTGCAAGATTTGCTTGACCAGGATTTTGTTGAATTTGCCGCAGCCATTGAAAACGATTCGGCCTTGCCTCAATCACAGTTTCAGCTGGATTGTCCCCGCTACAAGCTCAATTCCGCTTGGCGTGGCGATGAGCATAACCAATGGCGTCTGGACCGTTTGCAGGACGGCGGCTTGCAGCTTGAGTTTAGGGGTTTGGACCTGGAGCTTGAAAACGAAAGCGTCGGTTTTAACTGTGTTGACGCCTATGGCTGCACTTTTCCTCTAATGCTTACGGTCTCCAAAGACGCCCAGGTTTTCCAGCTTCATCCCTTGGCGGAATGCGAGGTGGAACGCGAGGGGCAACATTGGCATGTCCGCATAAAGCTGCCCTCTCTTATATGGAACAGAGATGCGAAGCTGCAGCCGCGCTACATCTATCTGTACCGTGTCGCCCACAAAGACGGGGACGAGATGCCCATTCTGCGCTATGACTGGCCTGAACATCCGGAGTTTCCGCGGATCCGCTTGAATATCTATAATTACCAGGGGAATTTTTGCGGTGAAATAGTGGATTGAAGCCTTGGCCTTGCAAGCCCGGGGCTGCGAAAAGTGGGCGAATCGGACGCATCGGACGAATCGGACGAATCGGACGAATCGGACGAATCGGACGAATCGGACGAATCGGACGTATCGGACGAATCGGACGAATCGTTTTTATCGGACGAATCGGTGCTCCGACCGCAATTATTGTAACATTTGACTTTTTGGCCGCCTGCCATTATACTATAGGTATACCCCGAACTAAATTAAGGAGGCTAATATGAAAAAGCTGCTGTTTCTTGCTGTTTTTGGCTTTATGCTTGCCAGCATGGGCGCGGAACGACAGACCTTTAGGGGGCCCGCAGGGCGATATATGGGCACGGCTACCGAGCAGGGGAATCGTACCACCTATAGAGACTCGCGTGGACGCATTAGCTGTACTGCCACTAAAAGCGGCAACTCGGTTACCTATCGTGACAATAGCGGACGCTATATGGGCCGGGCCGTCACTCAAGGGCGCAACACCACCTATTATGACAACCGGGGACGCGTGAGTGTCAGAGCCACAGAACAGGGCAATACCACAAGCTATAAAAGCGGCAGCGGAAAATATATGGGCACGGCGCGGCAACAAGGAAAAACAACTACATATCGCGATGCCCGAGGCAGAATAAAAGCAACGAGAAGATAATTAGTGTGCCTTGCTGTCCAGTTATTTTATAATCACCTGGAACTGCACTTTACCCTCGGCTCCGCCAGCCAAGGCACCGCTGAAGGCGGCACGCACATTGGTGATGCTTTCGTCCGGCCCGGTACCGTTGTCGCTGCTCCAGCTCAGTCCGCCGTCACGGGAGACCTGCATGTTGACCGCGCTTAGTCCGTCGGGCAGAGGCAGGTCGATGCTTAGGCTTTGCTGCACGTAGATACTGTGTCCGGATATCTGGTCCAATATGGCCAGCTCCGCCAGTGGAGCGGCGGCCTTGTTAAAGAAGCTGGTGGTATAAGTGATGGAGTCGCCGGGATTTACCGGTACCT
>JAAZIY010000132.1 GCA_012800625.1 Lentisphaerota bacterium | reverse complement strand
GGGATGCAAAATGCAGATGCCGCGGTAGGTGCCGTCGCCATTTTTGTCGAGCATGGGTTTGTTCTCGGTGTTCCAGTCGTTGAAGTCGCCGGCCAGGAAGACTTTCTCGCCTGGCTTGCCATGATAGACAAAGGTGACTCTTCGGCGTCCCCTATTTCTGCAATATTTAGCCATGTTAATCTCCTTTCCTTTGGTTTTGATGCTCTACGGACAGCAGCGGCAATTGATTTGAGGTGTTTTTAATTCCTGTATTTCTCCAGCAGTTTGAGTACGCGGTAGAGTTCACTCAGGCTCCAGGCCTGTGCTGGGCAGCCGCGTATGCGGTGCGGCCCGTCGCCGTCCAGTATTTCCGGCAGATGTCCCAGGCAGCCTTTGAGCAGGGTGTCCGCCGAGAGGTTATGCAGGGCTTCGACGGCGAGCATGGCGGATTTGCCGAAGCTGATGTAGAGCGCCTCGCAATATGAGGGCAGCAGCCAGCCCCAGGCGCTGCCGTTATGGTATGCCGGTTTGCGCCGGCTGTCCTCGTCTCCCTGGTATTGTCCCCAGTATGGTTTTCCCGGGTCGTTGATCAGTTCTCCCTGCCATTGCAGCGGCAGCAGGAACTGCACGGGCTGGTCGGCCAGCGAGCGTATGCCGCCGGGCACCAGCAGTGCCTGCGTGGCGCGCAGTATTTGTCTTTCCAGGCGGTGGTTGTCCAAGGCTCGAAGGGTCACTGCCAGCAGCTGATTGGGGCGGCAATGGTCGTCCGGGATGGCTTTGCTGGCTGGCTGGCCAGGCTCGGCGTGCAGGCAGTCAGCGAAGCCGACCATTTCGGCTGCCGGGTAGTACTGGTGCAGGCTTTGTCGCGCCTTTTTAGCCAGAGCGGACCATTTTTTCTGCTTGTCATATTTTGCCAGGAACTGCAGCGCATGTATCCACAGCGCCTGTATTTCCACCGGGTATCCCTGTCTCGGGGTGGCCGCCGGGTAGTTGGTGTCCATCCAGGTGTAGTGTGCCGGGCTGAAGACCAGGGCGCTTTCGGAGCAGGTCTTGATGCCGTTGGGGCTGCCTGCCAAGTAGTTTTCCGCGATCGAGAGCAGCACATCGAGCAGGCTGCGCTCTTTGCATTTTGTTTGCAGGAAGTCTTTTTGCGCGCCGCTTGCGAGGTAGTCGGCCACGGCCACAAAGAGCCAGAGCGGCGCGTCACTGGTGTCGCGATTGGCGATTTCGTGTCCGGCCAGGGTGTTTGGCAGCGTGCCGTCTTTTTCCAGGCTGGCGTATTCTCTGATGCAGTCGGCGCTTTCATCGAGCATTCCGGCGGAGATCATGCCGCGCAAGGCGATGAGGCTATCCCTGCCCCAGTCCAGGAACCAGGGGTATCCTGCTATGACGCTATGATGTTGGTTGCGGCGCACGACATAGCTTTGCATCGAGTCGCGCAGTATGTCGAGCAGTTCGCGCGTTTTTGCCTGGGCTGGCGCCTTGGGCCACTGCTCCGGCTTGTTCTTGCTGCCTTTGAGCAGCGCTGCCGCATCGAAGTGTACGCATTGGCCGCCAGTAAGCTCCGCCCTGAAGTATCCCGGGCTGAACAGGTCGGCTGCCGGTTCGAGGCCGCGTTGCGCCTCAATCCGGTGTGGTATCTGATAGGACCACTGCGGGCTGCTCGAGTAGCAGCCGGCGCTGCAGCTCATGTGCAGCAGGTGCCCGTCAGCCAGCGCGAACTCGAAGGCCTGCGCAGACTTGTTGCGCACTGCCTGCGGGAACCTGGTTTCGGCGCCGTGAAAGGCCTTGGTGATGGAGTGTGCGCTGCGGTCGTCAATATCGGGCCTCAGGATAAGGCTGACCGGCACCTGCTCGTCAAGCTCTTGATCCTGCTTGTCAGCGGCGCTTTGCTCTCTGGTAAAGCTCAGTCGCAGGGCATTGTCTTTGCGGCTCATTTGCAGGCAGACCCTGAGCGCGATATTGTCACCCATTCCGGAGGGCACCGTGAAATTCCACTGCATGGTTTGGGCGTCAAGCACGCTGAAGTCATCCTGACAGCTCATATTAAGCTCGCGGGAGTAGTCGCGGTGCACCAGCCAGGCGCGGCAGCGCGTGAGCAGTATCCGAGGCTCGACGGGCACCTGGGGGTCCAGGTTGGCGGCCAGCAGAGCGTCATACTTGCTGTGCAGCTCGGCCCAGGCTGCCCGGGGCATGGCGTAGCCGCCCAGGTCGTTGCTGGCCAGCGCGCAGTGTTCCGGCTGCAGCTGGCTGGCCGGCAGGCTGAGGCGTAGCGTCAGGGGTTTTTTGGCCAGCAGCGCCAGGCTGCCATGCCGCCGGCAGGCCTGTCCTTCGCTGAAGAGGTTGATCTCCAGATCGGCCAGTCGGGTTTGCGAGTTGACCGGCATGGGTTGGAAGAGGGCGCAGTAGCTGCCGTCGGCCAGGGGTATGGCGCGGTGTTTTTGCAGGCAGTTTCCCTGCAGTGAGACCTTCACCACGAAGGGTTTTTCATTGCTTACCAGGAGGTGGTGTTCCGGCGGCAGCGGCAGCACGCGGTTTTCATCGCGCTGCGCCTGCCAGAAGATGACTGGCAGGTAGACCTTGGGGCCATGCATTTCGCGGAGGAATTCCACCGGGTTCTGGTATAGCTTGCGCAGCATGGCGGGCATGTCCAGGCTCTGGCAGTCATTGCAGCCATGCAGGAATGTGAAGGTGTCCAGTACTATGTCCCTCATGATCTGGTATTGATTTGCACTGGGGCCGGCCGGCGGTTCTTTTTCGGGTTTGCTTTTGGCCAGGCAGTAGGCAGTTGCCGGGGGCAGTTCGAGGCTGTATTTGGCTCCGCTACGCCCCGGTTCCAGCCAGCGTTCTTCGAGTAGGTCCCAGGCCTTGGCGCCTGGCAGCTTGAACTCCAGGCTGTTCCATTGCAGGCTGCAGGCGCGCTGCTCATCGGGATTGATAATCACCAGCAGGCTTTGCTTGGTGTCTTTGGGGATGCGCAGCAGCGCGATGGCCTCGCCTTCGGCGCTCAGCGGTCGCCTCAGTTCGGCGTCGGCCTGGAAGGCGGGCTGGGTTTTGAGGATGTGGTTGAGTTGTTTGATTTCCCGCACCAGGTTATCCTTAGCCCCCCAGTTGAGGGTTCTGGCCTCGTGCACATCGATTTTCTCGGTGCAGAGCCATTCCACGCCGTTAGTGATGGCAAATGCGCCTGCCGGCGCCAGCAGCGCATTCATGCTGCAGCGCAGGCTGGCCCAGGTTTTGGAGCGTTTGGCCAGCCGTTCGTTGTCATGGGTCTCAGCGAAATTCACCAGGTTGCCATTTTGTTTTGAGAAGCGGCAGGCGAAATCGAGGTAGTCCTTGATTTCTCTGATGCTATACTGCTGGAACATTTCCGAGTATGCCCAGTTCATATTGCTGGTGTCGAGCAATTTTTCGGTGCTTTCCAGGCTGCCACCCAGTCCTTCCAGGAAGAAGATGCAGTCCGGGTACTGCTGTCTGACCTTTGCGACTATATATGTCCATGCCGGCTCCGGGATCATATATCCTGCATCGCAGCGGAAGCCGTCCACTCCCAGTGTGCACCAGTGCAGGAAGACCTCGGCCATCTCCTGCCAGAGTTCCTGCTTGTTGTAATCGAGTTTGCACAGGTCTTCCCAGACCACGCCCCAGGCTCCGGGGTTTACGAAGCTGCCGTCTTCCCGTCGTTTGAACCACTGCGGGAAGTGCACTTGGAAGACCGATCCCCAGCCGGTGTGTCCGGCGGGCAGGTCTAGCAGGAGCATTCCGTCTCTGGCGTGCACCTCGTCGACCAGGGCGATGAATTGTTCCATTGGGGTTGACTTGCGGTCGAACTCTGCCAGTGCGGGTTCCACGCTGTATAGGTCCAGTGCGGCAAAGGGGCTGCCGTATCTTCCCATGCGCGCATAGTTTCCCGGCAGCGGGTGTATTGGCAAGAGCTGTATGATTCGAAAGCCCAGCTCGCCCATGATAAAATCGAGTTCGGCGGCCAGGTCCTTGAAGCGTCCCGAGGGTGGGATGACGGTGAATTTTTGCGCGTCCAGCAGGGCTTCGGCCTTTCGCTGCTCTTCGCTCATTTCCTCGGCGTACTTATTTGCTCCGAACTGGCGCACAAATGCGTTATATATGCTGTTATTTGCGAAGCACATGGCCGGCTCGATTTTCACCAGGGCATTTTCGCCTCGCGGCCAATATGTCTGCTGTGAGTTTTCCTCGCGGAAGAAGGCCTTGAATTCGAAAACGCCGACCTGGTTCATGGGCAGCAGCAGGCTGTAGCGCTGCGCATTCACCTGGCGCATCTCGATGTCGTGCCAGTCGCGTCCGGCGGCTGGGCGCTCCAGGTCTACCTGTTCGATGATTTCTTGCAGGCGCAGGTCATTATTGCCCAGATTGCTGCGTAGAAATGCCTTGCCGGGCAGGACGCGGTCCAATTCCAGGCTTATTTCCAGCAGGTCGCCGGAGTGCAGCAAGGTTTTGCTGAAGGTGGCGGGAGTTTGATTCAGATGCATCGTAAACTCCTTGTGTAAGAAATGATAAATATGCGTTATGCCGGCCTCGCCAGAAACTTCGCGCTGTAATATAGGCCGAGTCCAGAAGGCTAATTGAACATTAAGAGACACGAAGGGGGGAGGGCACGAAGAGACACGAAGCGACACGAAGGCACACTAAGGGCTTATGCGTCGCCTGCGGCGACGCATAAGCCGCTTGCCCGTTTTGGTTTGTTGAGAAAAGGGAGCCGGACAAGCAGAAAAACTCGATGAAATTGTCTAAAAACGCAATTTTTTGGCTGAAATTTCAATTTTTTCTTAAAAATCTGTCCATTAGGCGCCCCGAAGGGGCAACCTAAGATAGCCCAGGGTAAGCGAGGCTCCGTAGGAGCCGAGCGCCACCCTGGGTAAAAGCCCCTTCTGAATCCGGCGCCCTGTAGGGGCGCCACTAACGGCCTGCCGGCGTTATGACTTTTTTGGGCGGGGTCTAATATAGGCCGCGCCCAGAAGGCTAATTGAACACTAAGTCACACTAAGACACACTTAGACCATAGCAAGTTTCTTAAGCTTTGCTTTTAATCTAATATATCATCAAAACCCGCGTCTGACTGAAATGCACAATGAGGCTCCGTTTTTTGCTCTGGTTGGGCGTTTTTTTGGCTCTGTTGCGGTTTGCTGCCGGTTCTTTTCACAAAGATTCCTTGTAAGTCATAATCATTATGACTTTCAGTATGTTAGCTGGCTTTTAAGCTGACAGGCATTAAGGTTATGCAAGGTTCAAAATAATTGTCTCTTAGAGCTTGGAGGTGCCTAATGTCGCGCTTTGTTTTTGCCTTGTTCTGCCTTCTTGCCTGCCTGCCTGCTATGGCCTCCGGTCTGCGCCTGCGAGCGGCTTTGCTTTACCGCCGCAGCGGCTCCATACAACTGAGGGGACAGTCATATAGCTCAGCTTTGAATCCGCAGCGTTTTCTGCCAAAGGCATACTTGCTGGACGGAGCCGACGACCTGGGCTATGGCGACCGCTACTTCGAGGACGGCTATGTCTGTATGGACCCAGGCAGTGGCAATGTCAACAGTCCCTTGCCGGACAGCACCTGGAACTGGGGCTATCAGAACGCGGCGCAATATGATGCCGAAGCCCATACCTTGAGCTTCCTGGCTAAAAAGACCGTAGAGCAGAGGCTGGTCGAGGAGCTTAGCCTGCACAGCGCTCAACAGCGGCACTCATTTTCCGCCTCTGAGGCACTGGGTCTGGAGCTGGCCGGCGAGTATGGCAGCCTCCAGTGCTGTGGCGGCGAACTGGCGCTGAGCCTGGGCTGGCTTTGGATACCAGAATGGCAGCGCCGGCTCGATGTGCGCAGCTTCAGCGGCAGTTTCTGGCTGCGGGAGGGCCTGCGGGATTTGCAGCAGCGCTATACCTACGCCAGCTATGGCGCCGAGCTGCCGCCACCAGGGCATGCCGGCAGCTACGCGGGGCCTTTCGACCAGCCGCCGCAGGAATCAACTGTGCTGATTCATAATAAACCGGAATATATAGAAAACGTCAGCCTGGGAGGGTTTCAAGCGCAAAGCGAAGAACAGGTTTTTCTGCATAATAAGGTGAGATATAAAATCGATTGGCAGGAACAGGAGTTCTTTGTTGGACCGCAATTCAGAAAACCACTCTGCCAAAGCCTGGACTGCTGCTTGTCAGCCAGGCTGAGCCTGCGCTATCTGCATTGCGCCGTAAAACGACAGGAGCAGCTGTACCAGAAGAACCAGCAAGGAACACAAGTGCTGCAACAATGGCGAGACAGCAGCAGCAGTAGCAGGCTGATGCCAGGAGCAGGCCTGGCTGTGGCCCTGGAAAAACAACTCGGAAAAGGCTTCTTTGCCGGAATACAGCTGGCCTGGAATTATTACCCCAGACAAATCAGCTTCCGCAGCGGGCCAGACCGGTTGAGAATACGGCGCAGCGCGCTGGACGGTGCCGCCCAGATCGGATACCGCTTCTAACCCCTTCGTGTGACTTTGTGTCCTCCCCCTTCGGGTGCCTTATAAGAAAGGAGTTTGTTATGAAGAGGCTTTTTGTTGTTTTTTGTTGTTTTGCATTTTTGGCCTGCCTTGCCTACAATCCAGGGCCAGACTCAGGGCAGTCTCAGGCCGCCGCGCTTTTGCGCAGTCGCACGCGAGGCAGCCAATTCCCCCCGCCGCAGCCCGAAGACGTCACTTTCGTGAAAACCTCAGGCGACGACTTGGGCAAGGTGCATTACCGCAGTGACGGCCCTATCATTATTTTTCTGCCCATAGAACGCTACTTCGGTAACGCTACGGAGCGCGAGACGCAGCACCAAAACGCCATGCTCGCCGACCAGTTCCAACTGCATATGCCAGCCTGGGACGTGGACCAGAACGGGGGCGGCAGCGGATACCAGCCCGAAGTGGACAAGGTGTTTTTTAATGGAGAGCCGCTGGGAACCCTGAGCGGAGACAACCAAATCTGGCAGATGAATTCCTTTTCGGTGCCCTTTGAAGCCCTCAAATTCCCGGAGAAGCTCGGCGATGTGGGGCTTAACCGCATCGAAATCTGGGTTGACACCGCCAACACCGGTCGCGACTACTGGTGCACCGCCATAGACTGGGTGGCTCTGCTTATCCCGGCGCCCCGCCCGCTGCTCCTGCTGCATGGCTGGCTCTCCAATCCTAGCACTTGGAAGCGGCTGCAAGCCGAGCTGCGCGAAAATTACGGCGTGCCTAGCTGTACGCTAAAGTTGGGTAAAGATGATGCCATGCTCAGCAATATGAAGCTGATTAAAGACGGCCTGCAAGGCGGCGCGGGGTTGAAAAAACTGTACGGCGTAGAGCAATTCAACATCATGGCGCACAGCAAAGGCGGCCTTGACTCGCGCTGCTATGTCAACAGGCACGCCAATGCGGACTTCGACGGCGACATACACCAGGTTTTGCAGGTCGCCACACCTAACGACGGCAGCTTCATGGCCTTCCTGCTCTATAACCAGCACATGCTTTCATGGCATCAACGCCAGCTGATTAAAAACGCCGGCTGGTTTGAAGACCTGCAGTCCAATGGCTCCTGGTGTCTGACCCCCGGACACATACGCTATTCCTTTGCCAAATACTGTCCGGTGGAGGATACCGCCGTGCCAGTCAAGGTGCTGGCCGGCAGAGTGCCCGACGATGCCCTGGGCAGGTTCGGACGCTCCATATTGCCGCTGGCCAGGCTCGCCTACGGTCATAATGACCAGCACCCAGACCCCAAACACTGGGGGGACGGTGTGGTGTCGGTGCACAGCGCCCATAAGAATGTGGCGCCGAAAAGCATGTCGCCGCTGCGAGGCCCCGGTTTTGATCATACGAGCATTATTGACAAAAGAGCAGAATCTGTTCTGCATGCCTATCTGCTGGAGCTGCGCGAAGTCAAACAGCCAAAATATACGCTGGCAAAGGCAAACGACAGCAGAACTCGCAGTGATGCTAGCGGCGGCTCGGAGATGAGGGAGTGGCTCAAGGAAATCAAAAGACAGCAAGAGGAGAGGCAAGAAGAGGAGTTGCATTGGCAGGGGGCGCCACAGCATGCCGCCGGACTGCTTGAACGCGGCGAGCAGAGCCTGCACCAGTTTTATCTTCAAGGCGAAAGCAGCCCAGGGCTGATCTTCATGGGAATACTGCCGGGCTTGAAAATCAGCCTGCTTATGCCATCTGGAAAACGCTATGACAGCGAAAATGACGCCGAGCTTTTTAAGGGTGCGCAGATGAGCGCTGAAGAACTCGAACAGACGCCTATGGCTGAATTGTTCTTGGGCATGCTCGAGTTCAGCTTTCCAAGGCCGGAGGAGGGCGCCTGCATCGTCAGCTTGTCAGCCACAAATACTACAGAAATATGCAACTACAGAATCATTCTGTTGGAGGATGAACCGGCGGCGGCCTTAAAATGCTGGCTCGAGCAGTGGCAGCTGCCCCAGGGAATGCCTTTCCGCGTCTTCAGCCAGGCAAGTTTTAAACAAGGCCTGCTCAGCGGTCCAGAACTGGATTTGGAGCTGCATGTCGAACTGCAGGGCGAGGAGGGCTTTGTTCCCTTTGCGCCAGTGCAATTTCGCGACGACGGGGTCTGGCCGGACGAAATGGCCGGCGATGGCCTGTACAGCGCCAGCTATATGCCGCCGCAGCCCGGCCAATACCTGTTCAATGTGAAGGCCGAGTTGAAACCCCTGCCTGATGTGAAGATAAACTGCTCTCATCAGCTCGAGGCACAGGTGAGCGCCTCGGCTAGCAGAGTGCTCGAAGTGCCCGAAATCCTGCCGCTGGACCTGGACAACAACGGTATGTATGACGTCTTGCAGGCCAGATGCCGCCTGCACATAGATAAAAAAGCCAGTTATCGACTGGGGGCCAGCCTGCTAAGTCAAGAGGGCGATATCATTGCGGTGGCAAATGTAGATACCGGCCAGGCAGAGCCTGGCGAGCTGGAGCTGGAACTGCGTTTCGAGGGTAGCAAAATATTCGACAGCGCTGTAGACGGCCCCTACTGGGTGGCTAACTTCAGACTCTCGGAGGTGGATGAGGAAGGCGCTGCCCACATAGGCCTGCCGCAGGACGAGCAACTCAAGGCGGCTAGCCAGCAATTAAACTATATCGAGTTTGAACACGAACCGGTTATGCTGAGCGGCAAAGGACAGGACCGCGGCATAGACTTGGACGGAGACGGCGTCTATGACCGCCTGCGCGTAAGCGTCGAGCTGCTGCTCTCCCCAGGACTGGAAGGAAACTACCAGTGGAGCGGCTCGCTGTATGATGAAAATATGCGCATCCTGGCCAGTGCCAATGCCTCGGGATACCTGCAAAGCAGCAATACCTTGAGACCCGAGGCGCAATTGGTCTTCGATTTCCCGGTTGACAAGATAATCGAGCGGCGCTACTCGGGGCGTTTTCTCCTGCGCGGCATCTCGCTCTGGGGCGGTAAATTGAGCGAAGTGCGCTTTCTGCCCACGGAATATAGCAGCGGCCACTATTCGGGAAGGGATTTTGTCAGCCAAATCAATATGCTGGACCTAGGCTCAGCAGTACAGCTGGACTTTCAGGACTGGCGCGTGCAAGCCGAGGACGGCGCACTGGCCTGCCGTATGCGAATACTAAACCACAGCGGCAAGGAAAATGCCGAAACCCTGGAACTGGTCTACTGGCTGGTGCTGCCCAGCACTGAAGAATGCCGACTGCAGCGCATCGACGGCATAACCGCCGAGGGACAACAGTATATGGACATCACCGAACAGGTGGAAATGGCACTGCGGGAAAAAGGACGGCTGGACTCGAAGCTGGAGCCAGGAGAAGCAGTGGAAGTGGACATCAGCCTCTACTGCCGGGACCGCAGTGTGCCAGAAGCGAAAATTTTTTCCTTCTGGGCAGACCCGCCATACCTGAGCAACGAGCCTAATCCGCTGGACTTGAATCAAGACCACCTGATTGATGACTGGGAAATCTTGCTGGGACTGGAAAAATGGCGGCTGGGCGAGGTGGACGACAGCCAGATATTGGATGCAATCCATTGCTGGCAAACACAAAAGAAGTTAGGAGGCAAACCATGAAAAAGATTTTCTATGCCCTGCTGCTGTTGTTGAGCCTGCCTTTGATTTTTATGCTGGCGATACGTTTATTTGCCCTCTGTATGCTCATCGACATAGGCTTCAGTCCTTTTTCTCGTAGCACTCCACCTGCCAAGGCGAATGCGGAGCCTGCTGCCATCTCCCTGGTCTATGGCGGCGGCGGCAAAAACAGCCCGCAATTTTTGCCGGCCAAAGAGATGCTGCGCCGTCGTCAGGTGTCAACACAGGAGCCGCTCTATATGCTCGCCGAACTCGGCGCCGAGGGTAGTTTTTTGAAAGAGCCTAGCGAGTCGCGGCGCATCCTAAACAAGATAGGCAGACAGCGCCATAAAGTCTGGGCCAAACCCATTGCCTTGCCGAAAGATGGGTCGGCTTGGGCAAATTCGGTGAGTGCGCAAGAGCAGTCTACTGATGCCGAGGACAGCCCTTTTGTATTATGGCGGGAACTGCATGTGGGCAAAGACCGACGCCTGTCTATCAATTTGATCCTGATGAACCGCGGTTTTCAAACCACCGAGAAGGCGGTCATCGTCAGCCAGAAGATACCTGAAGGCTGGGAGCCTTGCCTGCTGCGCCCCGAGATGCACGCCTACGAGGTGGAGAAGCGTGAAGTGAAATGGCTTATCAGCGATGCCAGCATTGATTATTACTGGCCCATGCAAATAATGCTTATTCCAGCAAAAGGAGCCGAAAAATTGCCGCTGCCAGAGGAAATGACACAAATACGCTGTGTCTTGGACAATGGCAAGCCAGCACAGTATACTTGCCAGGCCCTACCCTGAAAATATCGGCGCAGGTGTAGCGCTAGCCCCGCTACGCCTGCTAGCCCATTATGCCTGCTAGCCCATTATGCCTGCTAGCCCCATTATGCCTGCTAGCTCCCCGCTCCCCCCCGATTCGTCCGATTCGTCCGATTCGTCCGATTTGCATTCCCCGAACTATGAGTATATGTTAACTTCTGTTTGCTAGTTTTGCCTAAGGTTAGCATGCGATGCTCATCGTGCGCTTTGCGGCGCCGCAATATGTATCATACTGCAAAGGGGAATTATTATGCGAGGACTCATCTTGTTTTTGGCGCTGAGCACGCTTTGTTTGGCGCTGCCGCTGTCTGCAGCGGCCCGAAGAAGCGCCACCGCCAGCGATATTCTGGCGGACCCGCAGGCCGACCCAATAGCGAGGAGGCAGGCTTTCCACCGGCTCTGTGCGCTTGACCCGGACAAGGCAGACGACTTTTTACGCGACCCCGACATCGAGATCCGCCTGCAGGCATACTACCGCCTGACAAAGCAAAAAGGCGCAGCGGCGCTGGAGCAGATTGCTACTGCCCTTGATGACGAAAGCATCGAGATACGCAGCATGGCAGTCAAGTTCCTGGTGTCCTTGGCCAAGCAAAATAAAGAGGCCTCGGAATTGCTTGCCAGGGTGGCCAGGGAGGAGAGCGATGTCAGCGTGCGCCAGATCGCTGACCAGGCACTGTGGCCATTTCACCGGGAGACACTGCGCCTTAGTCAGGACCCGGACTGGGACCACACCGTGACCAACATACACAGCTTCGAATTGCCCGGCGAAGACTGGAGCTTCAAGACTGACCCGCAGCAGCAGGGCCACAAAAAAGGCTGGTACGAAACAAAATTCAATGACAAAAACTGGGCGAAAATCAAGCAGGGATACTGGGAGCCGCAGGGCTATGCCGACTATGACGGCGTGGCATGGTATCGCATACGCTTTCAAATGCCCGAGAAAATGGACAGCAATGCGGTAGAGTTGGCTTTCGGAGCAGTGGACGAGTCGGCCTGGGTCTGGCTTAACGGAGTATTCCTGGGCGCACATGACATAGGACCGGAGGGCTGGAACCTGCCATTTAACCTGGACTGCCGCGAAGAGGTGCGCTGGGGGGAGGAAAACCTGCTGGTGGTCAGGGTTCTGGATACCTATACCGGCGGCGGTATCTGGAAGCCTATCTCAATTGAAATATTAAAATGACAGGAGGGCAGAGATGAAAACAAATATATTTTTACTTGCTGTTTTAGTTGCCGCCAGCCAACTGTTTGCTGCCAAAAAGGCTGACCCCCCGTCCGTAGCAGTCGCCTTGAAAGCCGCTTCCGTTTCACTGCCGGCCCCGCCAGCCTTGGAGCTTGATGAAAACTGCATTGCGGTCTGGGACTTTGCCGCTGGCAGCCTGGTCTCAAATCCTGGTGGTTTCCAGCTTGCTCTCAGAGGCGAGAGCGCCCTGGTGCAGGCCGCGGATGCAGCGGCATTGCAGGTGGAATTTCCCGCAGACAACCGGCAGGCCGGCGGCGCCGCATGCACTAAGTACTACGCAGAGCTTAACCCTGAGGGAGCTTTCAGTGTCAGCCTAAGTTTTTTCCCGCGCAGTGAATACTTTGATCCGCTAAAAGGGCATACACATTATTTATTGGACAACAAGTACATCCTCAACCCCAGTGCCAGTCAGGAAGGCTACCACAAGGGTTTCGCTTTGGTCTTGGCAGCCAACGGCAATTTGGTTACGCCGCGAGCCTACTTTGGCTTTGGCACTTTCAGCAACAGTGCCAGCGGCAAAAGAAGCGCCATTGAACTGGACCGCTGGCACAGCCTCGAGATGCATTTTCACGGCAACGGCAAAGTGACCTTCAAGCTTGACGGCCAGGAGGCTGGCGAATCCCAGGTCAACCCCGGCCCCATAACCCCGTCCAGAAACCGCTTTTGCATAGGCGACCGGGTCGGTTCGGGCTACTCCCCTTTTGGCGGCTATATCGCTGCTGTGAGGATGCGAAAAGAAAAGGACAGCAACTACAGTTTCAGCGCTTCACAATGGCATCGTCGCGGCTTTGTGCGCCTGGAAGAACAGCCTACCTTGCATACCGAATTTATCAATCTCAGCAAACAGGAATTAAGCAACGTAGTGGTTAAAGCCAGCATCGCCGGTCTGCCTGAAGTGCAAACGCAGGCTCTGGCCTCAGTGCCGCTTATGGGCAAAGCTGTACAGCAATGGAAGCTGGAGCCTACTCTGCTGCCTGGCGAATACCAGCTGGAAATGCGGCTTTTTGACGCCGCCGAGCAGCTGTTGCACAGCGAGGCAGTTGATTTTTATATGGCCGCAGAACCTGCCGACATCTTGCCCCTGGTTATGTGGGGCGGCGGACAGGCCGATATTTTGAAAGATATAGGCTTCACGCATTATATCAGCAATTTGACGCCGCACAGAGGAGAGCTGAGCGACACCGCCTTGATTAGCGGCCTGGAGCGGCTGGACCAGGCCCTTAAACGAGGCATGTACGTGGTGGACAGCGTCTTTGGTAAATACCGCTTCAGAACGGAAAAACGGTTTTTACGCACTGGCCGGGACGGACAGCCCTACAGCAATGCCGGCATTGAGGCCTCCAACCCGGCTGTGCGCCAGGAGTTCCAAGAGCTGATGCAAAGCGTAGGACAGGCTTTTGGCGAGCATCCAGCCTGGAATGCCACTATGCTAAACTCGGAAATCCGAGGCTCTTCTAGACCCTCGTTTGGCGGGCCGGAGCCGGCGGCCTTCAAAGCATATGCCGGATACGACATACCCGCTGAGATTAACGGCGCCTATCCGCCGCCGTACAGAAGCAACCCGGCGCTGCCCTGGGACCAGGTGCTGCCTGATGATTATCCGCCATTGGTCTTCATGCGCTGGTTCTGGAAGCAGGGGGACGGCTGGAACCCGCTGCACAGCCTGCTCACAGAGACATTGCACCAATATATCAAGCATCCTTTTTGGACCTATCACGATCCTGCAGTGCGCGTGCCGCCTATCTGGGGCTCAGGCGGTAATGCCGACGTTATCAGCCAGTGGACCTACACTTATCCAGACCCCATAAAGATAGGCCAGGCCACCGATGAGCTTATTGCCATGTCGCAAGGCAATCCAGGGCAGAAGGTGATGAGCATGACCCAGGCTATCTGGTATCGCAGCGCCACCGCCCCGCTTACACAGGAGCCTAAGAACGAACCAGCCTGGTTCGCGAATGAGAAGAAGGCCGCATTTATTAGCATCGCGCCCGATTTCTTGAGCGAGGCGCTTTGGAGCAAGCTTTCACGACGGGTGGACGGGGTGATGTATCATGGCTACGGCTCGCTCATCGAGACCACCTCGCATTCGGGATACCGTTACACCAACCCGGAAAGCAAGGAGGTGCTGAAGCGGCTTTCCCGCGAGCTGCTCAAGCCCCTAGGCCCGCTCTTGAAACGAGTGCCCGAGCATAGCCCCGAGCTGGGAATCCTGCAAAGCTTCACTTCCACGCTGTATGCGCGCTCGCATCATAGCTTTGGCTGGAGTAAGGCTTGGACCTGCGAGTTGCACTTGGCTCTGCAGTGGGCTCACTTCCAACCCGCCATTTTCTATGAGGAGCATCTGCTGCGCGGCGATTTGGACGACCAGGTCAGGGTCTTGTTTCTGCCTGGTCTCGAGGTGCTCAGTGAATCACTGTTGGCTGCTTTGCGGCGCTTTCAAGCGCGCGGCGGCATCCTGGTGGGCGACGAGTTTAGCTCTCCGGCTGTACCCTTGGACCTGCGCCTTCGTTCTGTGAAGCGCGACAGCAATGACCCGGTTGGCAGCAAGCAGCAGCTACAGGCGCTGGGGCTTGAGATACGCCAGGCGCTGGCGCCGCATTATCGCTCGCCCATGTCGGCCAGTTCCCCCGACCTGGTTTTGCGCCGCCGTGGCACTGGCGAAGCGGATTACCTTTTCGTCATCAATGACCAACGCGGTTTTGGCGACTATATAGGACAGTGGGGCATGGTCCAGGAAAAGGGGCTGCCCTTGAGCGGCAGTGTATCCTTGCAGCGCCGTTTCAAAGCCGCCTACGACTTGGTGGCGAACCGCCAAGTCCCTCTGCAGGACAGTGCTGAAGGCAGCCACTGCGCGGTGGATATGCCTGGCGGTGGCGGCGCACTGCTACTTTTCCTGCAGAACCCCATAGCACAGCTGCGGCTGCGTGTCGCGTCCCGAGCTAAGCTGGGGCAGGCCTTGCCCATCAGTCTAGAGGTCTTGGACGCGCGTCGGCGCCAGATCGCAGCGCTGTTACCAGTGCAAATTCGCTTGTTTGACGCAGAGCAGCGCGAGCTGCCAGGCAGCGGCTACTATGTTGCCGAGAATGGCCGCCTTGAGCTACAGCCGGTGCTTGCCCTAAACCAGGCGCCTGGCAGGCTCAGAATCGAGGCGAAATGCCTGGCAACCGGCAAGGAAACCAGTTGCTATGTCGAAGTGAAATAACGCTTAGCCCCCCTGCCGGCCAGTATAACTGGCCGGCAGGCATCTTTTGGCCCCAAAGCCCAGCAGGGGAAAATAAACAGAGGGTTTTTGCACACTAAGGAATTGTGAAAAATTAAGTTGTCAAAGTTGAGTTGTTTTTGGTCAGTATGTACAAGAAAAACCCGAATATACTGTATAGAAAGAAAGCGAATCTGCTCAGCAAAGTTTAACAATTTGTTTTTTCATGATTCCTTAGTATCGGTGCGCAACACTGATACGGTACTTTTATGTGATTTGTTGTGTTGGACACAGAGCTTGGAGCGTCTTATGTCTTGCTGGCGGGGGCGCGAAGCG
>JAAZIY010000131.1 GCA_012800625.1 Lentisphaerota bacterium | reverse complement strand
TTTTTAGTATGTCATGGTTGCTCTCAGCCCGCCCCAGTAGTTTCTTCTGCTGTTGAAGCGTCCGTAGTCATCATCCTGTCTGGTCCAGTCGCGCACTCTGGAGTCCAGGGCGCAGGACGCTCCCAGATAAGGGCTGATGCAGAGCCATTCGCTGGCCTGCCAATTAAGGGCCAGTTCAAAGACGGCGAAGCTCAGGCCATTGCCGTTGGCATCGTACTCGCGCATAAATTTAGTGTCGCCCCAGTAGAGTTCGCCGTCAAGCTGCAGCTCGAACTCGCCCTCCGCGTCCAGGGCATAAGTATAGGTGCTGCCAAGGATAATCCAGCTTTCCTCGATCTTGTAGTCGTGCGCAGCGCTGAGCTTTAGCGCCAGATTGCTTCGGTCGCTTTTATAAAGCTCGTCAAGCGAGGCGCTAAGCTCGAACTCCGCCGAGTTCTCCTCGCTCATAGTGGGGTAGTGGTTGTATGTCCAGGACAGGTCCAAAGTAAGCGGCCCCAGGCCTTCGATCTCATCGAAGGTATAGTAGTAGCCCACATATGGATTAACCTCTTCGAAGCGCCATTTGCGCTCGCTGTCATATAGCCCTCTCTCCTCGCCCACATAGCCGTTGCGCGACTGGAAATGGCTCAGGTTGTATGCCCCCCAGACACCCAAATACAAGCCCTGAAACTCGAGGCTAAGGTCGCCAAACAAGAGAGCCTGGTTATTATAAACCACGCCTTTGTCTACATATTTGCTGGCCCAGTCAAGCTCAAGCTGAAACTCGGGTCGCTCTGTCTCGCCCTGCAAGCCTAAAAAACCGGCTGACTCCTGAGCAAAAAGAGCGGCGGCAGTCAGCACAGAAACAAGCAATGCAAACAGAATTTTTCTTCTCATCCCAGTACTCCTAAAAAGCATAATGTCCAATAAATAGCACCACTCACTACCTGTGAGTACGCAATCTGTTAAATATAGCTTTGAATCTCGGGAAAACCAGAGTCGCACGGCGCAAATTAGATACTTAGTGCCTTAGCTGTGTCTTCGTGTCCAAAAAAGATAACGTCACTGCCTCAGCTTAGGGTCCAGGGCGTCTCGAAGCGCGTCCCCGAATGCATTTGCGGGCAGCACCAGTCCCAGCATAAAGACGAATGCGGCGCAAAGCTTCCACCAGATCACCGGATCTCTGGTCAGCTCGCTTCTGGCGTCATTGATCATTGCTCCCCAGGACATGGTATCTGCCCCTACACCTATACCCAGGTATGTCAATGCCGCCTCGGCCAGCACTTCGCTGGAGAAGCGCAGCATGGCGGTGATCAGAATAATATGCATAACATTAGGTATGATATGGCGCAGGATAATTTTCCAGCCTGGCGCTCCCATGCTGACAGCGGCCTGCACAAAATCACTCTCGCGCAAACGCATGGTCTCGCCGCGCAGCAGGCGGCAGAGACTGGTCCAGGAGGCTATGCCCATGGCCAGGCAGAGCTGCGCCAGCCCCTGGCCGAAGATAATCATAAAGGCGGCGATAAACAGAACTGTCGGTATGGAGCTAAGCACAGTATAGACATATTGTATGAGGTCATCGACCAGCCCGCCGTAATAGCCTGCACAGACCCCGAAAAGCATGGCGAATGGCAGCGCCAGCAAAGTGGTCAGCAGGCCAATAATAATGCCGGTGCGCACGCTTTTCAGACACTGATAGAGCAGGTCCACCCCCACCCGGTCAGTGCCGAAGATATGCTGGCGCGGATGCAGCAGTTCAGGGTAAATGCGCTGCGGCAGCCCCTCCTCATCCAGCACGGTTTCGCTAAAAAACTGCCTTGTGGCCAGCGGTGCCGAGTAGGTTTTCTCCTGTCTGCGTCGCAAGGGCAGCAGCAATCGGTCCAGCGCCGAAGCACCCTGGTCATACAAAATTTTTTGACTTTGGGCATGACGCATAACTTCGCCGCTCACCGGGTGCCGCATAGGGCTGCGCCAGCCGAAGCTGTCCAGCAAGGCAACCAGCAGATAAGCGCAGAGTATGCCCAGACAGAGCATACTGCCGCGCCGCCGCCGCAGCTCCCCGAAGGCCTCGCGCCAGTACTCGCGGCGCGCCAGCTTCACACCCAGCAGCAACAAAACCGCCAGCAATACCCCGCCAAGCAGATTCTTACCAAACCAACTATGCAAAAAATCAGTCACTTCAATTAAGCCTTAGTGTGCCTTAGTGTCTCTTCGTGTCCCATTAACCTCATTCCAATCGGATCCGCGGGTCCACTACAGCGTAGCAGATATCGGCGAGCATGGTGCCGGTCATAAAAAGCAGCGCGCCCAGGAAGACCATGGCTTTCAGGGCGGCAAAGTCTTGTGAGGCCACGGCGTTAATGGTGAAGCCTCCCAGGCCTGGTATGCCGAAAAAATTCTCCAGCAACAGATTGCCCATAATAAGCATCAGCAGCTGTATAGGCACATTTGTCAGTATGGGGATCATGGCATTTTTCAGCACATGCACAAAGAGCACGCGGTTTTCCGAAAGCCCCTTGGCCCTTGCGCTGCGCACATAATCGCGGTTGATCTCCTCCAAAAAAAGCGTGCGATAGAACCTGGTGCCGCCGCCTATCCCGCTGAGCACGCCGACCAAGACCGGCAGCAGCAAAAAGCGCAGCATGCTCAGTCCCGGCAGGAAGCCGGAGACCGGCAGCAGGCGCAGCTGCTTGCCCAGCAGAAATTGTCCGGCTATGATATATATCAGGCTAGAGACCGACATCAGCAGCACACAGCCGGTTTGCGCCATGCGGTCCAGGCTGCTTCCTCTTCTGGCCGCCAGATACAGTGCGGCGGCGATATTGCACAGCAGGGTGGCCAGAAATAT
>JAAZIY010000130.1 GCA_012800625.1 Lentisphaerota bacterium | reverse complement strand
CCCGTATGTAGTACACGCTTCAGCGTGCTCCCCGCTCCCGTTCCCGTCCCCGCTCCCGTTCCCGTCCCACGCGTCCCAATCGTCCCACAATCCCCGCCCTACATGAGTTCCCCTGACGACAACAATATCCCGACCCTCTCCCAAGCAGACGATTCCGCCCTCGATTCGCAGTCAGCTCCAGCCGCGGAAGATGCTCTGCACGACTTGGTCTCGCACCATTTCATCGAGTACGCCTCCTATGTCATCAAGGAGCGCGCCATACCCGATGTGGACGACGGCCTGAAACCGGTGCAGCGCCGCATCCTGCACACCTTGCACACCATCGACGACGGGCGTTTCAACAAGGTTGCCACCACTGTTGGCGCCACCATGCAGTTCCATCCGCACGGTGATGCCTCCATCACCGACGCCCTGGTAGTGCTGGCCAACAAGAAGTATTTCATCGAGACCCAGGGCAACTTCGGCAACATCCTCACCGGCGACCCGGCCTCGGCGGCACGCTATATCGAATGCCGCCTCACCCCGCTGGCCAAAGAGGTGCTCTTCAATAAACAGACCACCACGTATGTAGACTCATATGACGGGCGCAACCGCGAACCGGTCTGTCTGCCCAGCAAAGTGCCCACACTGCTGATGCTCGGAGCCGACGGCATCGCCGTGGGAATGCGCACGCAAATATTCCCGCATAACTTCAAAGAACTGCTCAAGGCGCAAATCGCCATACTCGAAAACAAGCCCTTCCAAGTATATCCAGACTTCCCGCAGGGGGGCATCATCGACGTCAGCGAATACGAGGACGGCGCCGGCAGAATCAAGGTGCGCGCCAAAATCGAGGCTGAGGGAGACAAGAAGCTCATCATCCGGGAAATACCAGCCTACACTACCACTGAATCGCTTATCGATTCCATCAGCAGAGCGGTGCGTGCCGGCAAGCTCAAAATCTCCTCGATCAACGATTACACCGCCGAAAATGTCGAGATCGAGCTTAACCTGGGCCGTGGCGTCTACGCCAAGGAAACCATCAAAGAACTCTATGCCTATACGCATTGTGAGCAAAACCTGCGCTCCACCTTGCTAGTCATATGCGATAATATGCCGGTCGAAATGACCGTTAGCGAAGTTCTGCGGCGCAACAGCGAAAAGCTGCTCGAACTCTTGCGCCGTGAACTGGAGCTGGAGCTGCAAGCCCGGGAAGACAGCTTTCACAATAAATCGCTGGAACGCATCTTCATCGAAAACCGGATTTATAAAAAAATCGAGACCTGTGACAGTCTGGAGAAGATCTTCAAAGTCACCCATGCCGGCCTGGCGCGCTTCCGCCACCTTTTGCACCGCGATATCGTCGATGAGGATATTGAACGGCTCCTGCAGATACATATACGGCGCATCTCGCTGTTCGATTTAAACCGCAATAAACAAGAGCTTGATGAAATACTGCTGCTTATCGAGCAAAGCAAGCACAATCTCGAGAATCTCACCGCATACGCCATAGACCTGCTGCAAAAATTGCTGGAGAAATACGGGCCGCTATTCCCCAGGCTCAGCATCATCGATGATTTCAAGTCGGTGGACCCGCGCGCCATCGCCAGGGCAGACCTGAAAGTGTATCATGACCGCCTGGGCTACTTCGTGGGCAGCAATGTCAAACCCAGCAACAAAAATGACGAGCCGCTCTTGTGCACCGAGTTCGATCATCTTATGCTGCTGAAAAACGACGGGCTCTGTAAAGTCATCCAGGTCTCGGACAAGGAATACATCGGGCCGACCAAATATGTCTTCCTGCTTGACAAACAACAGGAATACTCCATACTGTATCGAGACCGGCAGGAAGGCACCTGGTATGCCAAACGCTTTATGCTGGACCAGTATACCCTGGGGCGTGAATACAATATCCTCCCGCCTAACTGCATCATCGAACAACTCTACACCAATAAAAACGTGATCGTGCAGCTGGACCTCGAGCATAACCGCCGCAGATCATATAACAGCGTTAAAGTGGAGTTCGCCGCCTACGCCCTGCGCTCACGCGAAGCCCGCGGATTCAAACTGACTCACTACCCGGTGACCGGAATCACCGTCTTGGACCGGGGTTTGAGCAAAGAGAAAATCGAAGCCAAGTCAGACCAGGATGACAAACCAGTAAAAGCCGAAGTAGACAAAGAAAACGAAAATATTGCCCCGAAGCCAGCTATAAAGAAAAAAACACCGCCGAAAACAACAGAGAAAAATAACGCCAAAGCAGCCGCGCCGGTGGATATAAAAGTAACCGAGCCAGTGGAAAAAACGGAAGCCGAGCCAGTGGATAAACCCGCAGCCGCTACGCCTAATATCAGCAGCATCTCCGCCCCTAAGGTCGACAAGCCCGAAGAACCGCCTGCTGTCCCTGCTCCCAAACCCAAGCCAAAGCCTGAAGAAAAACCCGAAGACGCCGAGCAGCTTGATGCTGAAAGCAAAAAGCCCATGCGCAAGCTGGTTGACGAAGACACCCCGTTTTTCCTGGAATAGCCCGGGCTGGTAAATCAGCGCCGGCAGTCAAAATGATCCCTGTAAGGAGACGGCATGACAAACACAAGCGTCAAAACCCTTCAAGAACACCGGCAATACCTACACGAAATCGTTAAACTCAAGCTCTGCTTCTTGCATCAATGGCTGCAAAAACATCCCGAAGAGAGCTTCAGCGAGGCTCTGCGAAACCGGATTGACGTCTATCGAAAAACCGACTGCAATAAGGCAGCACTAAACCCAAAAGAAATTAACTGGGAGGCCGAAGACTGGCAATGCCTGGAAAAAAAGGCCGAAGAGATATATTCACGCTGCCAAAATGACCCCGAAAAATTCGAAAGCCTGGCCTTCGCTGTCTTCAAGGACAGCCTGGACGCACGCTGCGAACGCGACTACCATGACCGCAGCGCACGCAATGGCTATCAGTGCGGCTGCCTGAGGCACAACCTGAAGCTCAACGAAAACAGCACAACGCCAACCTTGGGATTCCATATCGCCAACTTCCTCAGCCCGGAATCATTCTTCGACTACCCCGGATACATCAGAGACAGCTTCAACAGACTGCTTGACGCCGCCGAAAAACAATTCCAGGCCAAGTATATTAGTACCTCGACCTGGCTGAACTCACTGCCTAAATGGCTAGAGCTATTTCCGCATGAGTGGCAAGAAAACCTGGGGCCGGAAAACACCGACATCAAATGGCACTACGGCTTCTGGGGACAATTCATCACCGCCAAGCAGACATTCAACCATAAATTCGGCGAAATCCTGCGTAACAGCGGCAAATTACCGTACTACCCCAGAGCATCATTCTGCTCTGTGAAAAGTATGCGTGAACAAATCAGAAAATTATAATGCGCCTGAGCTTAGGCTTCTAAACACTAAGACACAGCAAAACACACGAAGACACACGAAGCTTTAAAGTCCGACGCATCATTCAGCAAGTGCTTAGTGCTCCTTCCCGTGCAAAAACCTGGCGGATTGCTTTTTAGGGCTGAGTCTATATAGTATAAGAAGCCTTTCACGCCAGTATCAAGTCTCTAAGCAAACAACGAGGTAGCCAGCATGAGCAAGAGTATTTCCCAGATTCTCATTGACAACGACAAAGGCCTGTATCTGACCAACTGCAACCTGTCCTCCGATGCGCTCGGACTGGGCGGCAGCGGCAACTGGAGCATACGCAAAAACCGCCTCAGAGGCGGGCTTTCCGACGGCGTGGACCAAGTCATCGTCAACAACGGTAAAATGAGCTTCACCATACTGCCTACCCGGGGCATGGGAATATATCGCGGCGAGTGCGGGGGCAACTTCCTGGGCTGGAACTCGCCGGTGAAAAACCCGGTCAATCCAGCATTCATCAACCTGCTCGAACCGGATACCTGCCGCGGCTGGCTCAAAGGCTTCAATGAATGCATCGTACGCTGCGGACTGTATTCCAACGGCGCCAACTGCGTAGACCAGGTGCCGCAGGCGGACGGCAGCTTTGTCGAGGAAGTGCTTAATATGCATGGCCATATCGCCAACATACCGGCAAAATATGTCGAAATACAGATCATCCCCGGAGACCCGGTCGAGCTGGTAGTTATCGGCGTGGTTGAGGAGGCGGCCTGCTTCTGTCCGCAATATCGTCTAACCACGCGCATCTCCACCTTTGTGGGCAGCAACAAGTTCAGCATCCGCGACGAGGTCAGCAACTTCGGCTCACTGCCCGTCGAGTTCCAAATGCTCTACCATTGCAACTTTGGCCCGCCTTTCCTCGAAGAGGGCGCCAAATTGGTCACACCCAGCCTGGAGGGCGCGCCGCGCGATGCCAGAGCCGCCGAGGATATGCAGACCTGGGACTACTACAAGGCGCCTGAAGCCGGCTATGCCGAGCAAAACAGCTATCATGACTTCGCCGCTGCCGAGGACGGCTCCACCCTGGCACTGCTCAAAAACCAGGCCGGCAACAAGGGTCTGACCCTGCGCTGGAACAAAAACCAGCTGCCCTGTTTCTGTCAATGGAAACGTACCGCTTCCCTGGCGGAGGGCTACGTCACCGGCATCGAGCCAGGCACCAACTTTCCCAACATCAAAACCTTCGAGCGTCAGCAAGGCAGAGTAATAAACTTGCAGGCCGGGCAGACCTACTGCATGGACCTAAGCCTGGAGGTAGCGGAAGATAGCAAGCAGGTGCAGGCCGTGGAAAGCGAGATCGCCAAGCTGCTCGGTAACAGAAAAATCCAGCTGCATCTGCAGCCCATCGCCAAATGGAGCCCGCTGTAAAAACGCAGCGCTAAAAAGATAACAGGGCGGGATTGCTGAGGTCAATATAGATACTTCACTGCCAGCAACATGGCATTGAGCTGGTGCTGCACGTTGTCTATTCTGATTATGTTGGAATAGGGTCCGGCGCTGATGCCGCCATAGGCCTTGGGATGCACACGCGGCAGACCGGTAAGATATGGGTTCATCTTCTGGAAAGGGCCGCCTACTTGCAAGAGCATCAGCCGCCCCAGACAGTTGTCGATAACCTGGCGTATAGTTGCCATGCTCTTCTCGTCCTGACGCAGCTTGGCGATGCGCCAGGCGGCGATAAGACCCTCGACGGCATAGGCGGTGTTGCCCTCGCGCGACTCAACCTTGTTGTCATATATCTGCCACCAGGTCAGAGCCATGGCGCCCTCTGCGGCAATGCCGGCGTCATCCCAGCCGGCCTCGACGATTTCAGCGAAGGCCATGCAGGCCCATTGATAGAAGCCCTTGGTCTGCTCTCGGTCGCCGCCGGCGGCCCAGCTCTCCACCGTATATTTTTCTATAAGCTGCGGCAGTGCCGCCTTGATGCGCGGCAGCAATTTCTTGCGTCCCAGGTATCTAGCCGCCTTACAGTATGCCAAGAGTGCCTCGCCGTCATAATATGGGCTGCTGATTTTTTCCCGATAGCCGCTATGCAGGTCATATTGCCAGGCCCAGGAGCCCCCGGCCATCTCCATGCTCTGCAAAAAAGTCAGCTGTTGTTCGAGCAAATCATCATAGCGCTGATAGACTTCAGGGGGGAGGAACTCTTTTTGTCCGCGTAAAAACTCAATCAAGCTCAGGCAAAACAGGGCCACAGTGCCGGTTTTAAGCAGCTCTTCGCCGGGATAAGCAAGCACCTGCTCTCCGGAGGGCGATTTTTTCTGGTTGCGTTCAAAGAAATCGATGCCAGCCAGCACTGCTCGGCGCGTATTTTCGGTAAATCGGTCTCGGTTCAGGCAACTCAGCGCCCAGAGTGCGCCGGCCTGCCGCACCTGGTTGTCATCCTCGAAAAGCTCGCCGCTGCTCAGGTTCATGGCATAAAGGAAATTGCCGCTTTGGTACTGTTGATTCAGATAATAGACCCTGGCGGCCTCGATTGCGGTGACCAGATGCTGCCGCTCGAACTTGGGCACCTGCTCCAGACCCTGCCAATACTCCGGTTTGCAGTATGGCTCCAAACGCGATTTCAGGGTGGAATCAGCCATGATAAACAAGGGAAGCAGCAAAGACAGACTGATTATACGCAAAAGCATGAATTTCCTCAAAAAAGGCTGTGGTCTTTAACACCAAGAAGCTTAGTGTGTCTTAGACTCCGTCCAAAAAGGTCACAACGCAGAAGGGCCGTTAGTGGCGCCCCTACAGGGCGCCGGATTCGGGGGGGGCTTCTTACCCAGGGTGGCGCTCGGCTCCTACGGAGCCTCGCTTACCCTGGGCTGTATTAGGTTGCCCCTTCGGGGCACCAAATGTACTGAATTCCAGAGAAAAATTAGAATTTCAGTCAAAAATTGCGTTTTTATACAATTTTATCGAATTTTTTTGCTTTGTAAGGCTCCCTTTTCCCAACAAACCAAAACGGGCACCGCATAAGCCCTTAGTGTGTCTTAGTGTCCTCCCCCTTCGTGCGCCTTAGTGTGCAAAATTATTTTTCCTTCTCAGATGCGGCTTGATTTTCCGTCTAAACTCGGCAGTCAGAGCCAGCACTTTGGCGGCCTCGGTTTTGCCAGGCGCATATCTTCCATACCAGCTTTCGCAGGCACAGGCGGCCACCAGCCTATATTCATTGCACAATTTAGGCAAGCGTTGCTGCAAGGTATCGGCGTACTCGAGCAAATCATGAAAT
>JAAZIY010000012.1 GCA_012800625.1 Lentisphaerota bacterium | reverse complement strand
TCGAATTGCTTTCGGTGATCGGCATTATTGCCATAGTGGCGGCCATTATCCTGGGCGGCATGAACTACGCCAGCCGTCGGGCCGACGAGGCGAAAACCATCGCCGCCATGGAAAGCCTTATCATGGCACTGGAAGAGTTCAAAGATGACCGAGGCTATTACCCAATTTCGGCCGCTAGAGAGGTCGAACTGAGCGCTGGCGTTGTCTGGGATAATTTTTTAGCGGGAAACAGCAAAACTAACCGTCCCTATATGGAGGGCGTAAAGCCTGGTGATGAAATCATAGACGCCTACGGAAAACCCTTCTTCTATCAGTGTCCTGGAGAAAAAAACCCGCAAAAATTCGATCTTTGGTCCCGCGGGTCTGATGGCAAGCATGGCGACGATGACGATCTTGCCAACCGAGGCGAAGGCGATGACATCTGCAACTGGAAGCGCCGCTAACCAGCCCCCGTCCAAAAAGGTCATAACGCCGGCAGGTCGTTTGTGGCGCCCCTACAGGGCGCCGGATGCGGGGTGGCTTTTACCCAGGGTGGCGCTCGGCTCCTACGGAGCCTTGCTTACCCTGGGCTATCTTAGGTTGCCCCTACGGGGCACCAAATGGACTTAATCGCAAAGAAAAATTAGAATTTCTCCCAAAAACTGCATTTTTCAGGAGAATTTTGCTTTTGTGGTTAACCAACCAGGGTCAATCCTGCCGGCAAAATCAAAATCCTCTGATGAATTTTGCTGCTGAAATGAGCCGTTTTATCTCTTAGCACAATTTACTACAAAACAACGTATCTATTTGCGCCGTAGGCGTATAAGCATGCTTAACCCCAGGCTTTAGCCTGGGGTGCAGGCAGCCATCAAAACCGGCGCCTCGTAGAGGCGCTACTATGCTCCCCTTTCTGGACAGGGTTTACATTAGGAGCAAAAAAAAGTCTGCGAAAGAGGCATCTTGATGCATTCTTTCGCAGACTTCTTGTTTGTGCACGTACCGCAGTTTAGGCTTGTTTGCGGGCGTAGCGGCGATTAAATGCGTCCACCCTGCCCTCGGTGTCAACCAGCTTTTGTTTGCCGGTATAGAAAGGATGGCATTTGGAGCAGATACCGATGGCGGTCTTGGCGGTATTGGAAAAGACCTCGAACTGATTACCACAGGCGCAGCTCACTACGCAGGCCTGGTATTTTGGGTGTATGCCCTCTTTCATGATAGTATCCTCTTTCTTTACTCAACAGTATAAAAAACAAATCAAAGCTCGGCCAGGGCCGCCTTGCGGCTCAGACGCACGCGTCCGCGGTCGTCGATATTGATCACCTTCACAGTGATCTCATCGCCCACCCGGCAGATTTCCTCGACGTTCTTAACCCGGTAGTCAGCCAGCTCGGAGATATGCACCATGCCCTCTTGGCCAGGCAGGATTTCGACAAAGGCGCCGAATTCCTTCACGCTTTTCACCAGGCCCTGATAGATTTTACCGACCTCGACCTCGCCGGTGCAGGACTCCACCAGGTAGCGCGCCCTCTCCATGTCCTTGGCGTCGCTGGTGAAGATACGTACGCTGCCGTCATCATCGACGCTGATCTGCGCGCCGGTCTCATCCTGTATGCCACGTATATTCTTGCCGCCCGGGCCGATCAGGGCACCGATCTTGTCCGGATTGATTTTGATCAGCTGCATCTGCGGGGCATAGGGGCTTAGTTCCGGCCTCGGCTCTGCCAAGCACTGGCTCATAACGCCACGAATTTCTTCGCGTGCCTTTTTATTGAGTAACATGGCCTGGTACATGCCCTCGACATCGATGCCGGCCACCTTCAGGTCCAGCTGGAAGCCGGTGATGCCTTTGCTGGTGGCGGAAACCTTGAAGTCCATGTCGCCATAGTGGTCCTCGCTACCCAGGATATCGGTAAGGAACTCGCGGCGCGTCTCGTCACTGACCATGCCTATGGAGATACCGACCACGGCGTCGGAGACCGGCAGGCCGGCGTCCATCAGCGCCAGGCTGGCGCCGCAGACCGAGGCCATAGAGGATGAGCCGTTGGAGCCTAGTATCTCCGAAGTCAGGCGTATGGTATAGGGGAAGTCCTTGGGCAGCACTGCGAGCATGGAGCGCTCCGCCAGGCTGCCGTGTCCGGTTTCGCGGCGGTTGGTCGAGCCGTAGCGCCCGGTTTCGCCGGTGCTAAAGTTAGGGAAGTTATAGTGCAGCATGAACTGCTTTTTCTTTTCGCCGCCGGTGACGGCGTCGAACTCTTGGGCGAAGTCGCTCGAACCCAGTGTGCAGGTCACCAGGGCCTGCGTGTCGCCGCGGTTGAACAAGGCGCTGCCATGTGTGCGCGGTAGCAGACCCACCTCGCAATTGACCTGGCGCAGCTCGTCCAGCCGCCGCCCGTCCTGCCGCTGTTTCTTGTCCAGCACTAGTGAGCGTATGGTTTTTTCCAACAGGGTTTCCCAGACCAGCTTAAAATCCGGCTCGCTGCCGTCTTCGGCAGTGAACTTATCTTTCATGGCTTCGCACATTTCGCTGAAGAGCTGGTCTTGCTGTTCTTGGCGCTGCAGCTTGGCCGGGGCGCTGCAGGCCAGCTGCAGACGCTCGCCGCAGAACTCTGCACAGGCCTCGAGCAGGTCTGCCTGCGGCAAGCTGGGAACGTAGTCGAATTTCGCCTTGTTAACTCTGGCGGCCAGCTCTTTTTGCGCCTCGATCTGTTTTTGCACGATCTGGTCGGCAAAGCTCAAGGCGTCGCGCAGGACCTCTTCGCTGAGTTCCTCGGCCTTGCCCTCGATCATAATGACCTTGCCGGAGATTCCGGCATAGACCAGGTCCAGATCGCTCTGCTTCATCTCGCTGTGGGTGGGATTGGCGACGAACTCGCCATTGATGCGTCCCACGCGCAAGGCGCCGACTGGGCCGTTGAAGGGGATGTCCGAAACCATAAGAGCCACCGAGGCACCCAGGATGCTGAGCACATCAGGCTCGTTCTCGCCATCGCTGCTCAGCAAGGTGGAGACGATCTGCACCTCGTTGATGAAACCCTGCGGAAACAGGGGGCGCAGCGGACGGTCGGTCATGCGTGCCGTGAGTATTTCCTTCTCGCTGGGTCTGCCTTCGCGCCTGAAGAAGCTGCCCGGGATGCGCCCGGCGGCGGCGAAACGCTCGCGATACTCCACTTGCAGCGGGAAAAAGTCAATCCCCGGCCTGGGCTGTGAGCTTACCGCGCAAACCAGCACAGAGCTGTCGCCCTGCCGCACAGTCACTGAGCCGTTGCAAAGTAAAGCCAGCTTGCCAGTCTCTATATGCAGGCTTTTGCCCAAACCCAGATCAATGTTGATGCTTTCCACAGTCATTTCTTTTCCTTGTTTTAAGAGAGGCTCTTATTTGCCCTCATTAGGTGGGGCTGCGGAATTGCGGTCACGAGAATCCGCGCTGGCGGGTTGCCGAGACCGATCAATTCCACAGATATAAAGACCCGTTAGAAATCAGTAGCGCCGGTCTAGGAGGCACCTAGCCGGCGCGTTGAAATCTGACACTGCTATCGGCGCAGGCCCAGTTTGCGGATCAGCGTGATATAACGCTCATAGTCACGTTTTTGCAAGTAATTGAGCAGGTTGCGGCGGTGGCTCACCTGTCTCACCAGGCCGCGGCGCGTGCTATAGTCCTTTTTATGTATCTTCATGTGTTCGGTCAGTTCCAGGATGCGTCCGGT
>JAAZIY010000129.1 GCA_012800625.1 Lentisphaerota bacterium | reverse complement strand
CGCGTACTGGTCACCGACGCCAGCGGCAAAGAGGTGGCTAGCACAAGCGGACTAAGCGAAAACTCCTGGAACGCACAGCTCCCTGTAGCCAAAGACTCCAACAGCTTCGCCTGGTTCGTCGAGGCCAAAGACGACAGCGGCAAGACCGCCAAATCCTTCACCTGGAGCTTTAGCATCATCAAGAAAACCAGCGCGCCGCTGCTCAGCAAAGTCGTAGCCATTGACGGTGGGCTTAAACTGAGTTTTGCTGCATTCCCCGGAGCTGAACTGGAAAACATTCTCTATGAAGTGCAGCTCTTCTCGGTCACCCAAAATCAATGGTACAACTTCATGCTGCCCAACCAGGCACTGGGATTCGCCCAGGAAGAAGTTTCGCGCACTGGAGATGACTCCGTGAGCGAAGGCCTCCTAGACCTGGGGGATATCGAGGTAGAAACAGGCGACTTCGTCATGTTGCGCCCCTTCTACAAGGGCAAACAAGCCGGCAGCTTCGTACTCTACTCCATACAATAAAAAAGCAAAGCGGCACAAGACATGCTGAGCAGACTTAAGTAAACTAATCCATACTAATTGGCGCGCAGCGCCAATTAGTATGCTTAGTGTGTCTTAGTGTAACTTAGTGTGTCTTCGTGTCCTCCCCCCCGTACACTTTTCCCCACCCATTATAGGAATATACCCATGAAATTGCTACGCCTAGCCATCCTGTTTACAGCAGTTGCCGGTATTAGTTGTGTTTTCGCCCAAGAGTCGGCTTTCTCGGTTGATAACTGGCACCTAAGCCTGGGAGTCAGCTACCGCGATTTTCGCAAGCCCACTTTCAAGAGTAGCGCTATGCCGAATTTCACCGGTAGCTTCAGTGCTGCTCAACCTGATATAATCGCCTGGGACCCCAGCAAATACGGAGCCAACAGCAGCCTCGAAATCGTCAATGTCATCCATTACAGCGGCGGACGTCAAGGCAGCAGAGGGCACTACGGCTTCGAAGAGTCCCTGGCGCCGGCCTTGGGTTTCAGCCTGGCACTGACCCAGCAAGACAACATTGAATTCAGCCTGGTCGCCAACCTGCAGTATTTCAGCCTGGACTCGGCCTCAAGGCACAATGCATTTGCAGGTGGCAACGAGTACACACGACTAGCTAATGTTATAAACGGAGTTGCCGGTGCCGAGTACGATGAGCCTTACGGCAGCCTCAACTACACTAGCCATCTCTCCGGCAGCGCCAAAACCAAGTTCGACCTGGATCTCTATGTGCTGGACCTGGGGCTTTCAGCCAACTACATCTTCCAGAGCGGCCTACAGGCCTACATTGCCGCCGGTCCATCCCTGTCGCTGGCCGACATGGAGTCCTCCAGCTTCAGCAGAGTAGGCAGCGCCGGCGGCGCCTTGGCCAGCGCTCGCGGACGCGACAACGACATAGACTACATCTTCGGCTACTACGCCTCCATCGGCGCCTCCTACTGGATCAGCGAGCAAGTCGGCCTGAGCCTAGAGCTGCGCAAGGACGAGGGCTTCAAAAAGGCGGCCACCAAGTATGCCAAGCAAGACCTTGACGCCTACGGCGGCATGCTCAAATGCATCTTCCGTTTCTAAGGCCATAATTGGCAGCAATCAGAAAAAGCCGTCACTCGCCACCGCGTCTGACGGCTTTTTTTTAACACCAAAACACAGCAAATTACACCGCGTCCAAAAAGCCCATGAACCACATAAAGCACAAAAGGCACAAAAAAAGGAAACTGATTAAGCAGACAAACTACAATTCCAAGATTTCGAACACTCTGTTTTTATCTAACAAAACAGAAAAACTCGATG
>JAAZIY010000128.1 GCA_012800625.1 Lentisphaerota bacterium | reverse complement strand
CGCATCAAACATGATGCCGCCATGCCGACAAATGCAATACAGTACTGCCTGAACGAAGCCGGCATCGGCGTTGACGAGCTAGACTATGTGGCCTTTTATGAAAAGCCGCTGCTTAAATTCGACCGCCTGATGGAGACTTGGCTGGCCTATGCGCCTCGCGGCTTCAAACAGTTTCTGGGCGCCCTGCCCTCATGGCTCAATGAAAAACTGCGTTTGCCGGCGCAGCTGGACCAGGCGCTGGGACACAAGCCGCGCAATAAATACATTTTTCTCGAGCATCATGAATCCCATGCCGCCAGCGCTTTCTTCCCCAGTCCTTTTGAAGAGGCAGTCATCGTCACTTTGGACGGGGTGGGGGAATGGGCCAGCGCCAGCATAGGCATAGGCCGGAGCAATCAAATCGAGCTGCTGAAGGAGCTGCAATTTCCGCATTCGCTGGGGCTGCTCTATTCGGCTTTCACCTACTTTGCCGGCTTCAAGGTCAACTCCGGCGAATACAAGCTGATGGGGCTGGCTCCCTACGGCAGGCCGAGTTACCGCGATGTCATTATGCAGGAGCTGCTAGACCTGAAGGAAGACGGCTCATTCCGTCTAAATATGCGCTACTTTAATTACTGCTATGAAAATCAAATGTGCGGCAAGAACATGGAGGAGCTGCTGGGGCTGCAAAGACGCCGCCCGGAAAGTCCGCTAACCCAAGAATACATGGACCTGGCTGCGTCAATTCAGTGCGTCACAGAAGAGATTATGCTGCGCATAGTCAGACACGCCAAGCAGCTTAGCGGCCTGCGGCATCTTTGTCTGGCCGGCGGCGTGGCGCTCAACTGTGTAGGCAACGGAAAAATATTGCGGCAGGCTGGCTTTGAAAAACTCTGGATACAGCCCGCCGCCGGAGACGCCGGCGGCGCCCTGGGCGCCGCCTTGTTCACACACTATCAGCTCTTGCAAAACAAGAGAGAGCCACTTGCGCAGTCCGACGCACAGGCCGGCAGCCAGCTGGGGCCGGAGTTTAACAAACGCGACATAGGCAAGTTCTTGGACCGGCGCCAGGCGGTCTATGAGCATATTGAAAGCGAGGCCGAGCTTTCCGACCGCGTTGCCGAACTGCTGGATACTGGCAATGTAATCGGCTGGTTTCAGGGACGCATGGAGTTCGGACCGCGCGCCCTGGGCAATCGCAGTATCCTGGGAGATGCCAGAAACCCGGAGATGCAAAGCTGCATGAACCTGAAAATTAAGTTCCGGGAGTCATTTCGGCCCTTCGCGCCCAGTGTCTTGCACGAAGACCAGGAACAATACTTCGCGCTCGCAGCCGAAAGCCCATATATGCTTATGGTTGCCGAAATTCAGGAGGGGCAGAAGCTGGCACCTGGAGCCGACATCAAAGACAAGCAGGGGCTTGAGCTTTTGAAAACGCAGCGTAGTTTAATTCCAGGCGTGACTCACGTGGACTATTCCGCCAGGGTGCAGAGTGTGGATAAACAGCGCAACCCGCGCTTTCACCAGCTGTTGCAAAGCTTCAAGCAAAGAACCGGCTGTTCGCTGCTTATCAACACCAGCTTCAACATACGCGGCGAACCCATAGTCTGCACGCCGGAAGATGCCTATCGCTGTTTTTTGGCAACCAATATGGATGCCCTGGTGCTGAATGATTTTCTGCTGCTGCGCGAAAAACAGCCTAAACTGCCTAATCATGAGCTGAATTCATACCTGGACAGCTTTGAACTGGACTGAGGCAGCTCTGAAATTGGCCTAAAAAAATTTAACACTGCGACACACAAGGCTAACGCGAGGTACTTTTAGTAAGGCGACACCATGAGTTTGATTAAATTGAAATTAAAACCCAGCGACGATGAATTGCGTGATTTTGGCGCAGTCTCCTTATGTATGCTGGTTATATTAGGGCTGCTTTGCAGCTGGGTTCTGGGCTGGCAAGAAGGCTGGCTGCGCTATGCTGCCAGCCTGGGGCTGGCTCTGTATGTGCTAAGCAGGATTTCAGCCAAGCTTATTCTGCCGTTTTATCAGCTTCTAATGCTGCTAGGCTTCCCCATAGGCTGGCTGATAAGCCATCTCGTGGTCGCCTGCTTCTATTATCTGATACTCACTCCATTGGGGCTGCTGTTCAGACTAATGAAAAGAGACCCCTTGAAACGCAGCTACGAGCCAGAGGCGCAAAGCTACTGGCGCAATACAGCTGGCGCAGACAAAAAGCCCGGACGCTATCTGCAGCAATTCTAAGAGCCATATCGTTAGAGCATACATAACCATGAGCAACGAACACAAACAAGAAGACTTCGCCGAATTGGCACAAAACAAGCGCGGCGGCCTGATGTCCGAGTTTTGGCAGTTTTTGAAGCACAACAAGAAGTGGTGGCTCCTGCCCATTATTATCATCCTGCTGGGTCTAGGCCTGCTAGTCTTCCTCAGCGGCACCGCCATAGCTCCATTTATTTATCCCTTGTTTTAAGATGAACAAACCCGTCACTCCGTCTTTATTGAAGCGCAAAATATTACTCAGTGTGCTAATCGCCCTGCCGCTTCTACTGTTCTGGAGCCATGAGAGCGATCTGGCCTACAACTTAGCGCAGCAACGGCCCATATTGCTGGGACGCTATACCGAGGCCTACCTGGGGCTTCTGCTCTTGCTCAGCGGCGCTGCCCTGGCGGCCTGGATATTTATCTGGGCGCCAGGTCTCAGAAAAGCCTTGCAAAAGCAGCCTTTGCTCTATTGCTTCAGGCTCTGCTCCCTCTTGTTCTCGGTCTTGCTTTGCCTATTTTTTGCCGACCTCGCCTGGCGTTTGCAGCGCCAACGCTACTATAAAAAAAGCGAAGCTGACGATTTTTACTCGCGGATGCCCAACCATGTATATGAAGGTGATTTTCAAGACAAACCCGCCTATCCCTTCAGCTATCCCTTGGCACCGCCCCCTGCCCCGCCCAGTCATTGGCGCCTGAGCACCGACGAGCATGGCTTCCGCAACCAGCAAAGTCTGGCAAAATACGACTGGCTAGTAGTGGGCGACTCCTTTGCGGAAGGCTCTCGGGTCTCCGACCAGGAGACTTGGGTAAGCCTGCTGCAGGAACAAAGCGGGCAGAGTTTTTACAATGCCGCCGTCTCCGGCGGCAGCCCGCTGACTTATCTGCGCGCTCTGCAAAGCATGGCTGACAAGATACCCTCTGATGGCGTATTATATATGCTTTATGAGGGCAATGACTTTCGCGCTTCTAACTATCGCCGGGCTGCGCATGCAGCTCGGCTCTCGCCTAAACGTCTGAAGAAGTATCTGCAAAGCTCCCCTGTACGAGGCGCGGTCAAAAGCGTCTTTATACAATGTTTTGGGACTTTGGGCAGTCGGCGTTTTGCCCATGACAGCGCAGTACTAGAGCCTGCTCACCGGCTTTATCCGCTGTCTTGGCTGCCCTTTCAGGTGAATAAGGAATATGGCAACCACTTCAGCTTTGATGTCAAGCGCCTGCGAGACCACTATATCAGCGAAGCAGAGTTCCTAAATGATGAAGGCGGCAAAGAAAGCCTGCGCCTAATACTGGAGTTCAAGCAGGAATGCGACAGACTAGGACGCCGGATGATATTGCTTTACGCTCCAGACAAGCCACACGTGCTACTGCCTAGTATTGCTGAAAAACTGCCAGAACCACAGCTCCACGCCTTTTGTAAGACCAGAACAGGGAATTGGCCGCCAGAAAACCAGCTTTATGAAAAACTATTGGAGGGTATAGAGACTCGCGAAAATATAGTGCGGCGCTTATGCCTGCAAGAAAATATAGAATTTATTAGTCTTAGCCCGCTATTGAAGGAAAAAATCGCCGCAGGCGAACAAAGCTATTTTTGCTATGACCAGCACTGGAGCAAAGCCGGGCATCAAAGCGTCGCAGAATTCCTGCTGAAAAACCCAGCCTTGCAACAGTAAATGATCCGTCCGATTCGTCCGATTCAAACAAAAAAAAAAGGCTGGCAGCGCGCTACTTTCCCGCGCTCTTGAACGCAGTATCATCGCCGCAGGGGCTCTTAACGGCCGTGTTCGGGATGGGAACGGGTGTTGCCTCCCCGCTATTGCCACCAGCCAAAATCAAATGACAAAAGCATAGTCGAAAACATTAGGCAGTATTCCGTGCAGAAAAAGAACCAAGCCGTTTTTCGCGTCTTGTTTTCTCCCCGCGAAAGGGCATTGCCCTGCCGCGGGGAGAAGGCGGCCAGACCTCACGACCTATCAGCAGCGCTAAGCTGCAACCCTCGCGGGTCTTCCACTTGCGCCCTGTCAACCCGGTGGTCTTCCGGGGGTCTTTAGGGTCTTGCGACCAGGGACGGCCTTCTTCGGGGGGGCTTGGCGCTTAGATGCTTTCAGCGCTTATCCTGTCGCGACATAGCTACCCGGCAATGCCCGTAGGCCAGACAACCGGAACACCAGAGGTCACCCGCCCCCGGTCCTCTCGTACTAGGGGGCGCGCCCGTCAACCGTCCTTAGCCTGCGGAGGATAAGGACCGAACTGTCTCACGACGTTCTGAACCCAGCTCGCGTAACACTTTAATCGGCGAACAGCCGAACCCTTGGGACCTGCTTCAGCCCCAGGATGTGATGAGCCGACATCG
>JAAZIY010000127.1 GCA_012800625.1 Lentisphaerota bacterium | reverse complement strand
GCCTTCGTTTGTGTTTTGTGCAATCCATGCAGTATGTTCAGGTTGTGTTTCAACCGAATAGATAACTACAATTAACCTATCAACAATATTATCACCACAAAGAAGCTGAATGCCAAAAGCATAAATATTTGCATCATCCGGATCGGAACCTTTGTAGTCCAAGAGACAGCCATCTTTGATTGTTGCAGTGTCAAATATATTGTGCTCGATATTAAATGATACGTATTTTTTAATATCATTGAAGTTTAGAGTGTTCGGTTCAATATTCAGGTAATTTTTCAAATCCAGTTCGCTTGGTGAAGCATTCCATTCAACTGCAATACACTTACTATAATTAGAGTAGGAGTCTTGGGCATGTTGAAGATTTCGATCCCATACATTAGCGAATTTGATCCCAAAAACGCAAATTTTTATCTTTATGATGTTTCCGCACTCGGCGGCAACTGTTTTGAAGCCTGGCGTGGTTGTATCGACCGTAGCGGTGCCGCCGCTGCTGGACTGAATATCGCCGGACCATGCAGGCTTTCCATAAGGCCACCCCACCTTGGGATCAGGGATGGCATTGACCGTCACCGCCCCCTCGTTAAACCCGACTGGCAGATAAACGGTTTCATTGTCGCCTGGATCATTAGTCTTTGATGTTACTTCTTCGCATTCAAGACGGTCAATTTTTACTACATCCACGATTACCTCACCGGCTTCTGCGGCCGCATCATCCGTTGTGCCGGCTTCATTTTCAGGCTTGGGGTAGGGGACATCGTCGAAAAAGACTTTCAGACAGACTCCTTGGGCGGGCGTTTCCGGCGCCAGCCAAGTCACGGATGGGCCGATTACTGAACTTTGGAAACTGCCGGAACTGCATTGCCAGTAGGGACTTCCCGAACTGACAATGGCATCCAGGGGAGTGGTTATGGATGTGCTTTGCCGTCGATCGTATTCCCAGGTACTGGAAGGCGTGACCGAACAGGCCAGGCTTTCACCCACGGCAACGGCTTTTCTGGCCCCCGGCGAGATGGTTGCGCCTTCCACATACATTCCTATGTCGTGATAGGTGTCCCACACCGGCAGATAAATGGTTTTTGAGGCCGATTTGCTGCCACCGCTTCCTGCTCCCGACTTGCATACCACAGAATACGTGCACGATACTGAGGCGTTGCCGCTGTTACCGGCTCGAAACTTGACCGTGACACCAGAACCGGTGTTTGATCCGACGATTTCGCAACCGCCAGCACTCCAGGAGTATTCAACTTCAAACTCCGGCTCCTCCTCCTCTTTTTCCTCATCCAGCTCACCCTCTGTATGCCAGGTGCCGGTGCATGAATAGGAATAAGTGTATTCCGGGTAGTCGGGCGGAATCACCAGAGTGTGTTCGTCGGGTCCCGCAATGGTGACTGAGTCAATTACCGCCCGTTTGGCGGCAAACAAATCAGGTATCGCCAAAATCGACAAAAAACATAGCCAGGGAAACCATTTTCTCATTTGCCGCCTCCTGTCGTATTGTCTTGGATATTCGTTTTCCACGCTTGGTGATATGTCTTCGCCGCGGATTCCGGCAAGCCTAGCGCAACCGCTTTTTCCAGCCATTTCATTGCTTTTTCGGCATCGTCTGCCCTTGCGTAAGCCTCGGCGACCTTGAACGCCCAGTAGCCTAGGCCGGGCTGCTGTGGGCGCAGTGGTTCCAGGGCGCGGTAGGTTGCCGCGACTTCCTCTGGTTTGGCGCCTGCGTAGCTTCGCCATTCCAGGCGGTCGGCCAGGACGCGAGTGCGCATGGCCTCGTCCGGCTTTTTTGCCAGGAAGGCCAGTGTTTCGGCGAACAGGGCGTCTGCCGACTGGTAGTCGCCTTCTCGTCCGGCCTGCTTCGCACGGGCGTAGAGCAATGTTTCGCCGATGCGCGCCTGCATCGCTGCGGGAATGAACGTCATGGCGGCATGTCGCGCCTTTGCCGTCACCCGCCAGTCGGCGGACTGCACCAGGGGCACGGCCGTCCGCATCATCGCTGTCGGCACATTCCCGCCCGCATCCGTTTGCCCCCAGCACTTGAAATGTTCCTGCCAGATGGTCTCCAGCGGATGGCTGCCGGGTGGCGTCCAGCGATGGATCAGCTCGTATTTGTCCAAGGCGAACATGCCGTGCCGGGTCAGGCTCCGGAGCAGGATCGCCGCCCGTTGCCTGTCGCCCAGTCCGCCGAGCCGCTTCACAGTAAGCTCAAAGCAATCCTGCGCCGGGATGTGGCCGCCTGCCGCCTGCCGGCAGTCGGCCTCCAGCAATGCAAGCAGCGCACTTGGCTCGCCATCGGTCTTTTGCGCTTCGTGCCGGAATTCCTCCGCCAGAAGCAAAGCCCTGACCTCCAGGCTGGGAAGCGCCATCGGTAAAGCCATGCTTGCATCGGTCAGCAGGGCCGCATGAGCCTCCTGCAGCCGGGTGGGGAGCATCGCGAATGCATCGGCAAGAGACGGCGGTGGCGCCGGCAGCCGCCATTCATCCAGGAACACGCCGGAGAGAATGACGTTGATGCTCATGTTCCGCCAGATGCGGAATTCCAGCCGGGTTGGGCCCTGGACGGCGAAGCGCTTGTAGAGT
>JAAZIY010000126.1 GCA_012800625.1 Lentisphaerota bacterium | reverse complement strand
TGACTTGGTGTGACTTAGTGTGACTTAGTGTCCTTCCCCTTAGTGTCCCTTCGTGTCCTCCCCCTTAGTGTGACTTAGTGTCCAATATTAGACCTTTTCCGCCAGCATATTGCGCAGCTCATTTTGCAGCAGCTTCAGTCTGCTCGAGAGGCTATTATCGAAGTTGCGGCTTTGGTCCTCGGCCTCGAAACGTATGCCCGCCTTCAGCGCCTGGTCTGCGCTCAGCTCAAAACGGCAGGCCTCGGCCTCTTTGCCCAGGGCATTTTTGCTGCGTTCTCGCAGCCAGGCTTCATTCACCAGGCCGCTGTCTCCGGGCGCGAAAACCACCCGGTATGCGCCCGGCCCCAGCTGTGCCAGAGCCTCCTCTGCCAGGACGCGGAGCGACTCTTCGCGGGTCTTGCCGCTACTCTCCTCGGCCAGCCTCAGGGTCTCGGCAAAGAGCTTCTGTATGCTTTCTTCGCGTTTCGCCAGCCAGCGCCGTCGTCTTTCCATGCTCAGGCCATTACGCAGATGCCGTTCGTACGCGGCAATCTCGCGTTCCACTTCGTCCAGGCGCTCCTGGCGTTTAGCCTCCAGGTCCTTGTGCATTTTTTTCAAGGCTCTTTCACGGTCGGCCTGCGCCCTTGCCAGGATACGCTCCGCCTTTTTCTTGGCATCGGCGATGATTTCCTGCTGCAGTCGTTCTTCCTGACCATTCATAACAGCTTGCTTCATATTACTTCTCTTCCACTATGCGTATGCCCACCGCCTCGAAGATCAAGTCTTGCAGGCTGCGTCTTTTGCCGCGTTTACCCCAGATATCCTCGACCACGGTCAGATACGGCGGGCTGGCTTTCAAGCGATATGCGGTGACCTGCTCTTGCAGCATATCCTCGACCGCCTCAGTGATTAGCAGCACCCCGTCTTTGGTTTCCCGAGTAGCCTCCGCGAAGGCCTCCCGTGCCTGTTCCGGGGTATTCGCCACTGTGCCGCTTACGCCGGCAAAGCGGTAGCCCAGCACCGTGTCCTGGTCACCTATGATATGATATGCCGACATGGCCAGAGCACCGCCTTAAATGCGAAAAATCAAAAACAAGCTGACCAGGAAACCGAACAGCGCGATACCCTCGCCCAGGCCGACAAAGGCAATGGCCTTGCCCATGATCTCCGGCTTCTCTGCCGCCGCCCCCATCACCGCCGCGCCTATCTTGCCCACTGCGTAGGCCGCGCTCATGCTGGCAATGCCCATCGTCGCCGCAATGGCGTAATAGATGGCGCCTCCAGAAGCGCTGGCCACAGCCGCGCCGGCCTCGGCAGAGGCCTCGACTGGCTCCGTGCCAGCCAGCAAAAGACCGCCGAAACCAACTGCAAAGACCATCACCACCGCCAGACGCAGAGCGCTGGAAAACACATTCTTCTTGCCGAGTTTGCTCACTTTTTTCTACTCCTTTGAATTAATGCTGAGTTATGCTTATTGCTCTTCGGTTTTTTCCGAAAATTGAAAAGGGCTATATGCTTTGCCGCCGCCTTGGAAGAAGCGGCTAAAGAGCTCGTAGTACTCCAGTCGCACGCACTGGATTGCGGCCACCATGCCTTCAAACAAGATGATCAGCAGATTGCCCAAGATGGCCACCAAAATGGACAGCCCGGTGCCGAAGCTCATGTTTTTGAACATTCCTATAATGGCGAAGACCGCCAGGCAGAGCGCGGCATGGCTGATGGCGAAGGCGCCCACGCGCACAAATGAGACCGTGCCGCTGAGGTACCCGGTGAGGGTCTCCATCAGCTCGATGCTGCCCTCGAGAAACAGGTCCATAAAGGAGCTTTCGTGGAAGGGGTTGCGATGCCTCACCAAGTTGTGCAGCGGTTCGCGCAGAAAGAGCAGCAGCAGGGGCAGGGCCACAAAGAGCAGCTGCCAGGGCGCAAAGCTGCGTTTCAGCGCCACATTTACCCCTATGGCCAGCGTGCTCCAGTAAAAAATAATGCCCAGCAGGCCGAATTTGTCAAAAGTCCCGGCAAAGTATTTTTTGGCGAGAAACTGGTTTGCCACATTAATGAGGACGGCCACGCTCAAAAACACCACTCCCATGCCTACGGCGGTGAGCAGCAGGCGCGGTATGTCCTGCTCATGCAGAGGGCTGAGCCAGAGCGGCTTGAGAAACTCGTGGCTCTCATAGCCGAAGACACTGCCGTAGCAAAGCCCGAAAAAGCTGGCCGCCAGGCCGCAGAAGGCCAGCAGCGTGCCGGTGTCGCGCAGCATTAGCGAGAAATTCCGCTTGCTGAAGCGCAGATAAAGCCCCACCAGGGCCAGCGTTGCCCCCTGACCTATGTCGCCGAACATATAGCCGAACATAATGACAAAGGTGATGCCCACAAAGATGCTGGGGTCAAACTCGTAGTAGTTGGGCATGGAGTAGTTGGTCACCAGCATCTGGAAGGGGCGCTCCAGCGCGCCGCTTTGCAGCTGCACGGGCACCTCGTCCAGGCCGGCTTTCACCAGCTCGTCATCATCGGCGTCGATGACCTCGACTACCCCCACGCCGGCGGTGGCCTCGCGCACCAGCTCGCGCACCTTCTCGACCTTCTCGCGCGGCACCCAGCCGGAGATGCAGTAGAGCTGCCGGGACTTGCCGAACATGCTCTGAGCCTGCTGCACGGCCAGCAGCGCGCCCAGCTGGCGCTTGACAGCCAGCAGCACGCCGGCATACTGCTCGCTAAGGCGCAGCACGCCCAGCCGGGCCTGGTCCAGGCGCTGGCGCAATTGGTCAATCTCGTCGTGGTATTGCTTCTGCTTGTCGGGTATGTCGCGGTCCAGGTTCTCGGGCAGCTCGATCTTCTCGAAGCCCAGCTTGTTAAGGTCCTCCTCGACCATCCAGCGATTGGCTCTGGAAGAGAGGGCGAGCACCTTGCCCGAATCGTCCTCGCTGCGAATCAAAATGGCCTGCTTGTCCAGGATTTGCCTGGCCTTCAAAAAAGTGTCCAGGCGCATCTTGCCGGTAAGCATATAAAAATGCGAGAGATTGCGCAGCGCGCTGAGACTGACGCTTTGCAAGGGATACTCGTTGAGACGCTCTGACTCGCGGCTAAGCTCGGCGGAATCCTCGAGCAGGGCGGCGATCTCGCGGTCGTACTCCTGGTAGCGCTCGCTCACCTTGTTGAGCAAAAGCTCCATCTCCTCCATCTCCAGGCTGTTGATCTTGGGTGCCTCGGCATCCTTCTCGACCCCCAGAGCCTCCAGCAGCAGCGTGCAGCGGCTGGACAGGGCCTGCAGCCGGCGGCGATCCTGGTCCAGGTCCACCGCCGACAAAAGGCGGTCCTTGGACTGGGTCGCCGCGTCAACCAGATGCACCAGGCCGCTCTCCGCCAAGGCATTGGTGATGGCGTTCAGATGTTTCTGCAAAAGCAGAATGTTGACTTTGCACATTCTGACTGGTTTGAGCATTGACTTTTCCTTAGTTTGCACACCAAGACACAGCAAGAGTTTGCCTATTTTAGTCCCCGTCCAAAAAGGTGTCCTAACAGAGATTTGGACACTAAGACACACTAAGCTACACCAAGGGTTTGCCCGTCTTACGCTAGCGTTGAACAAGGCTAGGCAATCATCATCGCTTGTATGACGTTAGGCGGCAGCGCAAAGCGTATGCCCTCGTATATTCTGCCCAGGTTGATGTTTTCGAACCTGAGCAGATACGGGTATGCGATCATGGACAGTGCCGGGTGGCTGAAATCCCTGAATAGCTGCCAGACGCTTTTGGCCAGCCAGTTCCACAGGGCTTGCTCGCTGTGGTAAAGGTCTTTTTCACGACAGTCTTTGAGCAGGCCGGCGAAGGGCGGCGGCAGAGCCTCGATTACCAGGGCGGGGTTTTCCAGCAGGGCCAGGCGGTTCAGCTCGGGCAAAGCCAGGAACTTGCCCTGCGGCAGCCAAAACTTCTGCAGGCTTTCCGGGGCAATGTGATACATATTGACATTGCGCAGCAGCATGCTGAGATTGCTGAGATCGATTTCCCTGCTCAGCAGCTCCAGCGCCTCGCCGCGCATCACCCAGGGCAGTTTTTTGGCTTGCTCCATTTCGTCTTTGAAGCAAAGCCGGTCTATGGCGCAGTCCGCCGCCATCAGGTCGCGGTCCTCGGCCAGCTGGCTGACGGTCTCGGCAAGCTCGGGGAAACTCTGGCAGTCTGGCAGGCGCTCGATAAACTCCTCGTCGTCTTCAATCTCCAACAGGGCCTGGTAGTCATAGCCGCCCTGCCGCGGCAGACTGAGCAGCAGCTCGGCGACCTCCAGCTCGCGACGCTCCTGAAAACGATAACTCAGCAGCAATTTCAGGTTCTCTATGCTCAGTGTGCGGATAATCGAGGCCAGATAACGCGCCACCGCAGGGCTGGACCAGACCATCAGGTCCTCTAAACAGCGCGCCTCGCGAGCCATCAGCTGCTTCTGAAAATTGTCCTTGGGGTCAAAAACATAGCCCAAATTGGCCAGACCCTGGAAAAAGAGCTCCTCGGTGACGCAGGCGGTAAGCGTTTGCAGACGCTCGCCCACCGCGGCACGGCTCATCAGCCCGTGCAGCCTGGCAAAAATGAAGTCGGAACCGGTTGACAGAGGAAATCGTCGCATCGCTTAACTGTTTGAAACGTGAAAATCAGGAGCCGGATAATAGTGCTCGCAGCAGCCTGGGCTGCAATTGTCGAATACGGGCGGCAAAAGCCTCTTGCTCGCCTTGCAACTGCGCGGTGGCCTGCTCCAGCTCCTGCTCCACAGTGGCCTTGCTCTTGGCGACGGCCTCGTGATAGATGCGGTCCGACTCGCTGACCAGCGCCGCCTGCGCCTTCTCGCGCTCGACATTGATCTCGAGGCGCAGCGCCTCGGCCATGCCGGCGGCCTCGGCCTCGGCCGCCTGGATAAGCTTCTCGGCCTCCTGGTCTATGGCCAGCATTCTTTGCAGAAGATCATCCATGCCTACTCCTCGCTGCGGATTATATTAAGTACCTCTTCGGCGCTGCGCGCGTCTTGCAGGCGCTCCATAAAGCCGGGCAGGGAAAAGAGCCTGGAGATTTCGGCCAGCACACGCACATGGTGGCCCGGGTTCTCCAGCTCGGCAAAGATACAGATAACCACATACACCAGCTCGCCGTCCAAGGAGTCGTACTCGATGCCCTCCTTGGAAAGCCCCAGGGCCAGCAGGGTCTTGCGCGCCTCGGGCAGCCTGCCGTGAGGCAGCCCCAACCCGTTGGAAATGCCGGTAGACATCTTGGCCTCGCGATCCTCAAGCACCTGCAGCGCCATGCCGCGATCCTTGATCAGACCCTCGGAAACAAAAAGCTGAACCAGCTCGGGAAAAAGCTCCTGCTTATTGTCCGAATCTAGCGACATTTTTATTAAAGATGGTTTTAACAACTCGGAGATTTTCATGCGATAGTATACCTTTGCGCTCATAAAATCCGGTGACTAAGTGCCCCGTTTATAATATAATGCCGTTTCATATAATTACCCAGGAAAACCGCCTGACCTGCAGCCGCACAACGAAGCGCCGCAAAGAGTCAATATAACTCGCTCTTGCCTTTTTTGGGAACTAAGCGCCAAGAGCAATTGCAATTGACGCCGAAATGTGGTATTTTAGATTTACGCTAAATAAGAAAGACTTAGTGTGACTTAGTGTGACTTGGTGTGTCTTAGTGTGTCTTCGTGTCCACCCTCCCTGGGTTTGCTTTTTTCTTCTTGTTAAGGATATTATCAGGATGCCTGACTCTAGTACAGGGCCGCTTTTCAACTTCAGGTTTGGCCGGCAGTGCATGACGCTTAACGGCTTTCCCAAACTCATGGGCATCATCAACCTGACGCCGGACTCGTTTTATGACGGCGGCAGATATAACAGCCTCGAGTCGGCTCTGCAACAGGCCGAGCTGCTCGAAAAACAAGGAGCTGACTTCCTGGACCTGGGCGGCGAGTCTACTCGCCCAGGACATGCCGCTGTTGACCCGGAGCTTGAGCTGCGCCGCGTTATCCCGGTGATCGCCGCGCTGTCGCAGCGCAGCCGTCTGCCCATCAGCATAGACAGCAGCAAAGCCCAGGTGGCCGAGGCCGCCTTGCAGGCCGGGGCCAGCATCGTCAACGACGTCAGCGCCCTGAGCGACCCGGCCATGCCGGAGCTGCTGCGCCGTTTTCAGGCCGGCTGCATCATCATGCACAACAAGCAACTGCCGCCGGAGGACGAGGCCTTCCTGCAGGTCTTCGATTTTCTGCAGGAGCGCCTGGACTGGGCGCGGCGCCAAACCGGGCTTTCCGCCGAATACTTTGTGCTGGACCCCGGCATATGCTTTGGCAAGACCCAGTCGCAGAACCTCTCCTTGCTCAAGCATCTGGGGCAGCTGCGCCGCCGCGGCCTGCCAGTGCTGCTGGGTGTCTCCAACAAATCCTATATAGGCAGGATTTGCGGCGAGCAGCTGCCGCAGGCCAGGCTGCCCGGCAGCCTGGCAACCGCGGCCATCGCCGCCTACCAGGGCAGCTGCGACATCCTGCGCGTACACCAGGTGGCCGAAAGCAAACAGGCAATCCTGGTGGCAAAGGCAATCCGCGAGGCCCTCTAGAGCAGTCCTTAGTGCGTCTTAGTGTCCAAAACCCAGCCAGGCCATCTTTTTCGGCACGCTCTACCTAGTTAAAACTCCCCATTACCCCCTGCCAAAATGTCAGCATTAATGATCTTGGGCAATCTTTTTCAGGTCGCCATATTAACCGTGGTTTTCTATTGGATACTGCGTTTTCTGAAGGGCACGCCCAGTATCCTGATGCTCGGTGTGTTGATTATTCTCTTTCCGGCCCTGTATTTCTTCACCTACCGTTTGAATCTGCAAGTGCTGCACTGGCTGATTGAGCGCATGCTGGCCCTGATGCCCGTCTTCCTTATCGTGGTCTTCAAGGATGACATACGCCGCATACTGGCCTTTCTGGGCAAACAGCGCTTTCGCACCTTCAGGCGCATTACCAGCGCCAATAAACAACGCCGGCTGCTGGCCATGATCGACGAGCTTATCGACTGCAGCTGCGCTTTCACGGCGCAACCACACTGGGTATGGCCCAAAAGCAGCGAGACGGGCACGCGCGGCAAAGGCAAAAACGTGCGCTATAACACCGGTGCGCTTATCGCCATAGAAAATGCGCCGCGCCTGAATGAGTATATCGAAAAAGGCGTCAGGGTCGAGGCCCGCCTGAGCAGCCTCACGCTGCAGACCATCTTCTACAAAGGCACACCGTTGCATGACGGCGGTGTCATTATCCGAAACGGCGAAATTGTCGCCGCCGCCTGTCAATTCCCCGCCGCCACACATCTCGAAAACCGCCCCATACACACCAGGCACAATGCCGCCATAGGCCTCTCCGAACTGGTGCCGGACATCACCGTCATCGTGGTCTCCGAGGAAACCGGAAATGTCAGCGTCACCACCGTGCCGGGAAGACTAGAAGTCATGGAAAACCCCAGGCACTTCCGCAATGTGCTCTGCAATCGGCTGGGAGTAAAGGAAAACAGCGAAAAAGACAAGCCGCGAAAGAAAAACAAAAAACGCGAAGGCCTCTGGAAAAGACTGCTGAACAAAAGCCAAAACTGGAAAAACTCGGCCAAAAAATAACCGCCCGAGCGCAAGACCTGCACACTCGAACTGACCAGGTCCAAAAAGCTGCCCTGGCGGAATTTTGGACACCAAGACACACAAAGTCACACTAAGACACACAAGTCGCTTCGTCTAACCATGTATCTGTCTCATCTCAAAAACAAGCTTCACGACCTGGGTTTCGCCGCCTGGACCTGGCTGAGGAACGATATTTGGCGCAAATCGGTGGCCTTGGCTCTGGGTCTGCTCTGCTGGTATTTTATCGCCAAGGTAGTGCTGCCAGACAATCTGGCCAGCCGCGAAACCATCACCATCAAGGAAATCGAGCTGAACAGCAGCTCAAAGGACCTCTATGTGCCCTCCGGCCAAGAATTTGGCGACATCAAACTGCGGCTGGCCATAGACCTCTCGGCGCGCAACCGCGCCTTCAGCGCCAACGACTTCCGCATCGTCATCGACCCCGCCGAGGCCAAAACCCGCGAGAGTACCCTGGCGCAGGGCGAGCCTAACAGCTACCTGGTGACGCTCAGCGACGAGGATATCGAGAAAAAACCCGCCGGCGTGAAGGTCATCTCCTTCAGCCCCAAGGCCATACCCATTAAATGGGAAAACATAGACACCCAGTTTAAGGACCTGAATGTGCCGGTGCAGGGCAGGCTGCGGCCCGGCTTCACCTACAAGCTCAAGCTCAGCCCCAGCCGGGTAAAAGTCACCGGCCCGGCCTCGCAGGTCAACTCGCTGCTCGTCGTCGATACCGAGACACTGCTGCTCAACGAAAACATCGGCTCGGACTTCAGCACCACGCTGAATGTCTTTAGCCCAGACAGCAGTACTATGCAGCTGAACTTTGATAGCGTAGATGTCGATGTGCAGGTCACCGACACGAAAAGCATCTCGAGCTGGAAATTGCCTAAAATACCCCTGAGCCTGGTGATTAGGCCAAACAGCGGACTTAACCTGCAAAATGAACTGCCCGGCAGCGTCGAAACCGTCATAAGAGGACAAATCATCGCCTTCGAAAGCCTAGACCAGAGCAGGCTGAAGGCAGTACTGGACTTGAGCAGCTTTAACTCGCCAGGAGTCTACCGCGCCGAGGTGAATATCATCGGACTGGGCAGCGACCTCAAAGCCGATTACATAGAACCATCAATATGCGAGGTCAGCCTGGTAAATGCCAAAGACAGCGAAAACACACCCGAAGATAACAGCGCGCAGGAGAAAAACAACCCCGTCAAGACCCCAGAAGCCGCACAGTAAAAAAAGAAAATCTTCGTGTGTCTTCGTGTCCCATAACTCCGCAATGCTTCCATGACTATAACAAACAAGCGAAAATCAAATAACGATGAGCTGAGCAAATGCGCCTGCCTGGCGGTCACCGGAGTGACCGCCTCGGGTAAAACCAGACTGGCAGTGCAGCTGGCCAGGCATTTTAACGGCGAAATCATCAGTGTGGACTCCCGCCAAGTCTATAAGAAACTGGACCTGGGTACCGGCAAAGACTTGGAAGAATACGGCACTGGAGAGCAACGCGTGCCGGTGCATCTCATCGACATCGTCGAGCCTGGCGAAAAATTCCACCTCTTCAAATTCCTGCAGCTGGCACGCCAAAGCATACTCGAAGTGCGGCAAAAAGGCAGACTGCCAATCCTGGCCGGAGGCTCGACGCTGTATCTGCAAGCATTGCTGGACGGCTATCAAATGCCCGGAGAAGGACCCGACCCGGAATTGCGCCAGACCTGGCAAAATGCAAGCCTGCCCGAACTCATCGAAATGCTGCGCCAGGAAGCCAGCCCCGAGCTTTTTGCGCGCAGCGACCTGACTCAGCCCAGACGCGTTATCCGAGCACTGGAAATCGCGCGCAGCGGCGAAAACACCCAGGCTTATTGCGCCCTGGATAATTGCCTCATACTGGCGCCGCGCTACCCCAGAGAAGTGTGCCACCAACGCATAGAAATAAGATTGGACCAGCGCCTGCAACAGGGCATGATTGAAGAAGTGCGCAAACTGCAGCAGGACGGCATGTCTTGGCAAGACCTGCATTGGCTGGGACTGGAATATCGCTGCATCGCCGAATACCTGCAAGGAATAAGCAGCCTCGAAGAAATGCGCCTGAAGCTCCTGGCCCAAATCCGACAGTTCTGCAAACGACAGGATACCTGGTTCCGAAAAATGCAGAAAGAAGGAAAAACCATACATTGGCTCGATGAGGCAAACCCGGAAATGGCCATTAAACTGACCAGTGAATGACTTGCACAGCAAAGTGCGTCTTAGTGTGTCTTAGTGTGTCTTAGTGTGTCTTAGTGTGTCTTAGTGTGTCTTAGTGTGTCT
>JAAZIY010000125.1 GCA_012800625.1 Lentisphaerota bacterium | reverse complement strand
GGCCCCAGGGCGTCCTCAGCGATGCGCACTTGCCTGCGGGCATCCTCAAGGCGCTCCCGCACACTGGCGTAGTCCAAGCGCTGTTCTAGAGCGATCTGCACCGCCTCGTTGAAATTCATGGGCGGATTGGGCAGCTTTTGCTCGGTCAGCCTTTGCAGGTCCTCGGCATCGGCCTCCAGGCCTATGTCCAAGGGTATGCCCAGCACGCTTTTGAGCTGGTCTATGGCGCTCTGGTAGCTCTCCTCCAGCGAGACCAGATTGGACTCGGCAGTGAGCACCTTCTGCCTTGCCTGGTCCACCTGAAAGGGGTCCACGCGCCCGGCGTCGGCCATGGCCTCGGAACGCTCCAGCGACGAGGCCACGCTGTCATAGGTCGATTTGCCGATCTCCAAGGACTCCTTGGCGTTGAGCACCGCGTAGTAACGCTCGGCCACATTGATAAGCAGCGCCTCCCGCGCACGTATATAGTTACGCAGGGCATAGACCAGGTTGCGCTCGGCCTGGGTCAATGGCTCGCGCACAATGTCGGCGCCGCGACCGGCAAGCAAAGGCTGAGTCAGCGAGACATTGGCGATGCTGCTCAGGCTCACAGTGCGGTCGCCGCTGAGGTAGCGCAAAGTCTGCAAACCGATATTGGCGCTAAAACGAGCGCCGGAGAAAAAACGCTTGCGCAAACCCAGCCCGCTATCAGTGCTCAAAGTGCTGGAGCTAGGATTCTGATTGACACCCCATAGCGCATTGAAATTGTTCACCGGATTCCAGTCCCACTGATTGGACTCGGCCAGCAATGACAGGCTGCTGAGATAAAGAGTTTCCTTCGACCCCTGGTATTCGCGGCTGTATTTGGCCGCCATCGCCAGACTGTCGCGCAGATTAAGCCGCAGCTCTTCAACCTGCTCGGGCTGCTCGGGCAAGGGATAGTTCTGATACTCATCAAGTAAAAACTGCTCGTTTTCATCTCCGGCCAGCTCTTGAGTCTGGGCCTGATCCAGAAGCTGGGCGGCGCGATCCTCCATCTTGGCCAGGCGTTTGGGAGTGGAACAGGACGAAAACAAGCCGGCTAGCAGGAAAATCAGTAGCAGTGGAGTTATAATATGATTAAAACTTGTCAAAATAAGAAACCGTTTCTTCGCGAAAAAAGTGAACCGACGCATAGAGTAGAAACGCTCAAGCCCCGCTGAATATTTGATAAAATGGGCGGACAGGGGCAAATTGAGCCAAGCTTTCGCTCCAGCGACGAACTACAACAAGCCACAATAAAAGGAAAACATGATGAAAGCAATTATTTTCGGCGGCACCGGCTGGCTGGGCCACAATATCGCACTGGACCTCATCCTGCATGGCTACGAGGTGAGCGTCTGCTCCCGAGGCTAAAAAAACACCTATCGCGACACTCAGCCGCAATGCCGCAGCCTGCAAGCTGATAAAAATGATGCCGCAGCCATGAGCGCGCTGCTGCAGGAACCATACGATGTCATCATCGACACCGTGCCCAGCCTGGACTCCATAGCCCTGGTGAAAAAATTCGCCCGCGGCCTCAAACATTACCTGCACTGCTCATCCACCGGCGGATACGCCCCGCTGCCATATCTGCCCTGCGACGAAAATGCGCCCTACCGCGGCTTTGAAGGCGGCTCAGGCTGGAAAATCAAGGCCGACATCGACGCCGAGGCTCTGCGCCTTTTTCAGCTCGAAGGCTTCCCTGCCACCGTCATACGCCCCTGTTACATCACCGGCATAGGCATGCTGCCCCTGGACAACCTGGGCGGCAGACGCAAGGACTTCATTGCCGACATCATCGCCGAAAAGCCCCTGGACCTGCCCGACAATGGCCTGGCTTTGCTACAGCCCATACACGTCAAGGACCTGGCGCGCTCCTTCCGTCTCGCCATAGAAAACCGCCGCAGCATAGGGCAGGTGTACAATATTTGCCTGGAGCATGCTTTTACCTTGAACCGTTATTTACAGATCACCGCTGCAGTCTTCGGCAAAACTGCGCACATCAACTATGTGCCCCTGGCGGAAATGCTGCAAAAATACCCGCAGGCCAATCAAACCGGCATTCGCTTTTTAGCCAGCCACATGTGTTTCAGCATAGCCAAGGCCGAACGCGATTTGGGATACAAGCCTAAATACAGTTCGGAAGCAGCCATCGAGGAAACCGCTGTCTGGGCCGCCAAGCAAAGCGGACACTAGCGCCCCCCCCCGATCGATACGTCCGATGCGTCCGATTCGTCCGATTCGTCCGATTTACTAGACTTAGTTTCTGGCTTGTTTTTTCTTGGTCGGTTGTATGCCGGCTGGAAGCCTATTGGCGCTAACTTAACAGTTTTTAAAGAAGAATCAAGGAAAAAACCATTGTTAAAAGTTCTAGGTAAACACTTGCTATGCAAGGTGTCATCCTAAACAGGGGCGCGAAGCG
>JAAZIY010000124.1 GCA_012800625.1 Lentisphaerota bacterium | reverse complement strand
CGGGCAGGTTTTGGCCAGGGCGATGATTTCGGAGAAATCCTTGGTCTGGCCCGGTTTGCGGTCGGCGATATGCTTGACACCCGGATATCCGGCCATGCCGGTGGTGAAGATACGATTGGCGTACTCGGGCTGCACCGGAGTGATGCAGTTGGTGGTCATCAGGATGGGGCCGTTAAAGGAGACAAACTCGGTGTTTTGCTTGTGCCAGGCATTGCCGTAGTTACCGTAGAGATGCTCGAATTTCTTCAACTCAGGATAGTAGTGAGCCGGCAGCATTTCACCGTGGGTATAGATATCAATACCCTGGTCGGCGCTCTGCTCGAGCAGTTCCTTCAGGTCGAGCAAATCGTGTCCCGAGATGAGGATACCCGGGCGATTTCCCACGCCCAGTTTAACCGAGGTGATTTCGGGGTTGCCGAAGGTGCCGGTGTTGGCGCCGTCGAGCAAGGCCATGGTATCTACGGCCACCTTGCCACATTCCAGCACCAGGCCGACAAGCTCGTCCACCGACAGGTCTTTAGTGGTTGCGGCCAGTGCTTTGAAGGCGAAGGCGTAGATATCCGGGTTTTCCTTGCCTAGGACCGCGGCATGGTCGGCGTATGCGGCAATGCCTTTAAGTCCGTAGATAAGCAGTTCGCGCAGCGAGCGCAGGTCTTCGTTTTCAGTGGCCAGCACACCCGCGGGCAGCTCCGGCTTGGCGGCACAGCAGCAGCTGCCACAGCTCTGCAGGGCTTTCACCTTGTCGATCTGGCTCTGGATTTTTTCCCCGTCAAAGTTGGCATTAGTGATGGTCATGAAGAGAGACTGCATGGTGAGCAGACCGGCCTCATTAATGCCTTCGCTTTTGCATTCATACTGCAGGGCGAGGATTTTCAGCTGGCGGACCAGTTCATCCTGCAAGTTGGCAATGTCGGCTTTTTTGCCGCAGGCACCGGCTACGGTGCAGCCGGTGTTTTGGATGGTTTCCTGACATTGATAACAAAACATACTCATTTTTGTTGCTCCTTTGCCTTATTTTTTGATGCTTCCGTCAATATTAACGGTATGTACTGCCAGCGGTATATTTTTACCGGCAAGCTCCAAAGCTTTATTTATCAGCACCATGGTGCCGCTACAGCAGGGCACTTCCATGATGGCAGCGTTGATGCACCTGATTTCATGCCGTTTAAAGATGGCTGCCAGCTTCTCGACGTATTCATCGTGGCGCTGGTCCAGCTTTGGGCAGAAGACAATCAGGATGCGATTTTTCAGCAGTTTTTGGTGGAAGTTGCCCAGGGCATGCGCCACGCAGTCAGCGGAGATAAGCAGGTCTGCTCCGTCGAAGTATGAAGCATTTGGGTTTAGCAGGGACAGCTGCACGGGCCACTGCCGCAGCTCGGAGGGCTGCTCTCCGGCCACCGGTTTTTCGGCAACTGCTTTCGCAGTGCTGGTTTTTTCACCCATGAAGCGCGCAAAGGTGCCGGGGCAGCCGCAGGCCAGGGTGTCGCATTCGCCCTCATCCTCTTCGGGAATGGGCAGGTTCTTCTCCTTGAGCACTTCTATGGCTTCGGCGTAGAGTTTATCTTCACCGTGTGATTTAAGATGTTCGAGATGCGCCTTGATGGTGTTGGGTCCGGCGGCGACGATATTCTCCATGACCAGGCGCTCGTTGTAGGGCTCGGCCTCGCGCTCCTCCACCGAGATGGCTCCTAGCGGGCAATCTCCGATGCAGGCTCCCAGGCCGTCGCAGAACAAGTCGCTTACCAGTCTTGCCTTGCCGTCAATGAGCTGCAATGCGCCTTCCGGGCAGCCCGGTATGCATTGGCCGCAGCCATTGCAAAGCTCCTCATCTATTTTGATTATCTGTCTTTTCATATTATACACCTCTTTGTGCATGGTCGTGGTTTATTGTTTGTCGATGTTTGAAGCCCTGACAGAGGCTTCTTGCTGTGGTTTCTTGTATTTTTTTTCATCCTGCAAGAGCAGCCTGAGGTCGCACCAGAGCTGCTCGCCGCTCTTGAGGAGGTCAAAAGCCTGGTTGGACAGCGCCCACTGTTTGATGATCAGGCGTACCGGCCCCAGGATTAGACGAAAAAGCATGTCCCCGCTGATGTCGCGGCGCAGAGCGCCGGAGGCCTGAGCCTCCGAAAGCATGCGGCTGAGATGATTGCGATGCGAATGCATCATGGCAAGCAGGAGATGAGCGTACTCAGGCTCATCGATAAATTGCTCCTCGGAAAACAAAACCCGAGCCAAGGCCGGCTGAGCAACCACCAGACGAAAACGATCCTTGACGAAAAACTCGACCGCGTCAAGACCATGTAAAGACAAGGAAAGTATCTCGTCAAAAACCTGCGTGGAACGATGCTCGAAACTATGAATCATGGCCTTCACAATCTCGGACTTGTTGCGAAAATGACGGTATAAAGCAGGCTCAGTGATGCCCAAGGCAGAAGATAAATGACGCGTGGTCAAATTGCTTAAACCGCCCGAAGCAGTTAAAAGCAGAGCAGCCTCAATTATCTCTAGTTGACGAGTAGTGAAATCCATAAGGAGCAAAACCATGTTAGTGAAGTTTAACTAACTTGAGGATACTATAGTTCGTTTATATTTCTTTGTCAAGTCGGATTTATCTTTTTTATGATTTTTATTTTCTGTCAGTAGACCCCGTCCAAAAGGGGGGGATAGTAGCGCCTCTACGAGGCGCCGGTTTTGATGGTTGCCTGCACCCCAGGCTAAAGCCTGGGGTTAAGCATAGTTATGCGCCTACGGCGCAAGTAGATAGATTGTTTTATAATAGATTGTGCTAAAGACAAAACAGCTCTTTTTTGCGGTGCAATTCATCAGATAATTCTGATTTTGCCAGTAATATTGGCCCTGATTTAGTTAATCCCAAAAGCAAAATTCTTCTGAAAAACGCAGTTTTTGGAAGAAAATCTAATTTTTCTCTACGTGCCCCAAAGGGGCAACCTAATGAAGCCCAGGGTGGCGCTAGGCAATAGCAGGAGCCTAGCGCCACCCTGGGTAAAAGCCCCCCTGAATCCGACGCCCAGTAAGGGCGCTATTAATCTGCTGAATGGCAGGGAACGGGAACGGGAACGGGAACGGGAACGGGGAGCAGCCTAAAGGCTGTACTACATACATGGGACGAAAACCGGCTAGATACCTATTGGCGCT
>JAAZIY010000123.1 GCA_012800625.1 Lentisphaerota bacterium | reverse complement strand
TCCATAAAGGTGATGATAAGCACCTGCGGCCCGGTCTCGCGGATCACCTCTTTCTTGAAAAACTTTCCCACCCCAAAGGCGATAAGGGCCAAAGCCAGGTCGCTGACAAAACCCATATTGCTGATAAGACTGGCAGGGATGGCATGTAAGACATGCGGACCAATCAGGATGCCGGCGAAAATATAGGCGCTGACGTTGGGCAGACCCAGAGGCTTGGTGATACGCGTGACCGCAAAACCGGAAAATAAGATGATCGTCAGAGCGATAAGAATCTGAGTGGTGGGATTGAAATGAGAGTAATAAGCGTCGAGATACATGGCAATAACCTGATATAAATGTGAGGGTCTACAAAGTGCCGGCGATTGCTCGTCAATTGCTGGAAAAAGAGGAGCATGCCGGGCGCGGGCAGATACTGCCAGCGCCAAGATAACCTAGTAAAATAGCACGGCTTTACTAAATTGCAAAACAAAAAAACGCTTTTTCTTAAAACACGGGCCATTTGTGCTGTTTTTGCCCTCGAAGTCAGACGAAGGCAGGGCAGGCATTTCCAGGTTGTTTTCTGTAGAGCAGTTCTTGTTTTCTCTGAATTTCAAGAGATGTCTTTTCGTCGGTATGTTTTTCGCCAGCTTCCTTGATTTGCACTATATGAGGTTTTCTGCTACATTATGGCATCTCTTAACCCGACAAAGACCCGACATGGCAGGCAGAAGCAAAAAACAACGGCGCACGACTTTTTTTCGCTGGTTTTCCGGTTTTTTCCGTCATCGTCCCCGTAATGGTCGTCGTCGCCAGCCCCGTCGTTCCTGGCGTCGGCTTTATTTTCTTTTGCCGCTTTTTTCCTGCCTTGTTTTCTTTCTCTCCTATTATTTTTTGCCTCCGGTTTACCGGGATGAGCTGGCTTATCGCGGGCGTTTATTGTTCACTGAAAGCGCTTCGGTGAGCATCTACGAGCATGCCATTGATCTTTACGACCTGTTTTTTTCCGGCAGCTACATCGAGTCAGGTCTGGTAGCGGAGGCCGACAGCTGCTTGTATGCCGGCTTGCCGGAGTCGCAGCGCGAGCTGGTCATACTGCGCAATCGCGCCTATCTGCTTGGCTATGATCAGCAGCGGCGCAATCCTGCCTGGGTGGCATACCGTCTATATTATCGCGGGCCGGATAAAAAAGTGCCGCCCAGGCCAAGCTCTTTCGAGAGCGACCCGAGACTGCAAAACCCGGTGCAAAGCCGAGACTATACCGGCAGCGGATTCGACCGCGGGCATATGGCGCCGAATTACGCCATCGCCAAATGCTATGGGGACGAGGCGCAAAAAGAGACCTTCTTGATGTCCAACATCAGCCCGCAAAGGCATGAACTCAACGCCGGGCTGTGGAAAAATCTGGAAATGCGCGCCATCAACAATTATACGCCGCGCTATAGGGAGCTGTGGGTCATCACTGGCCCGGTCTACGAAAGCCAGCCGGCGCGCACCATACCCTCGGGAGTGGCACTGCCGGAGGCCTTCTTCAAAATATTCCTCGACGAGTTTGATGGCAGGGTGCGCTGCTCCGCCTTTATGATGCCGCAGGATGCCGACAGACGCGGAAAGCTGACGCGAAAGCTCTGTTCGATTGACGACATCGAGGAAAAAACCGGCCTGCGCTTCTTTCCGCAGTTGTCAGAAGACACTAGGAGCCTGCTGAAAAGCCGCCGCGCCAGAAAAGCCTGGTGAGCAGCGGAAAAACTCGTTGAAATTGTGTAAAACGCAATTTTTTGGCTGAAATTCTAATTTTAGACTAAGACTACTTGCTGTGTCTTAGTGTCCAAGAAGCCAACAGGACACTAAGTCAGCCGGTTTTCTCAGGCGATGAGTTGCCATTGCAAAATCCTTGAATTGCAAAAGCGACTAGAGCAACTATATTAATCATTTATCCAGTAATTCGCTAAATCAACGCAGATATATTGTTCCAGGGAGTTAAGTCATGGCACATAAAAAAGGTCAATCTTCCAGTCGTAACGGTCGCGACAGCAACCCAAAATACCGCGGCGTCAAAGCCTATGGTGGCGAGAAGGTTACTGCCGGCAGCATTATACTGCGCCAGTGCGGCACCAAGTATCATCCCGGCAAGAATGCCGGCCTGGGGCGCGACTTCACCATCTTTGCCCTCTGTGACGGCAGAGTCGAATTTATTAAACGCAGCCGCAAGATAAATATTATCCCAGAGGCGGTGGAGGCCTGATTCGAGACCTAGTCTTGAAAAGCCGATTTTTTGCAGTCTTGCCGAAAATCGGCTTTTTTCTTGTCAATCTATGGGATGCCTGGCTGGCAAATTTAAAATCAAGGAGTAGCAGCAATGAGACGTGTTTGTATTGTAGGCGCTGGCGGCAGAGGCACATCGAGCTTTGCAGCGCCCATCTTGAAGGATTTTGCCGGACGTCTGGAGCTGGCGGGTATTTTTGATGTGAACCCGCTGCGCTGTCAGGCCAGCCTGAAAATACTGGGCAGGGATGACATTCCGGTTTTCGATGATTTTTACGCCATGCTGGAGCGTCAGCGTCCTGATGCGGTTGTGGTTGCCAGCCGCGATGATACTCATGCCGAATATGTGCTGGCTTGTCTGCAGCGTAATATTGCGGTGTATTCCGAAAAACCGCTGTGCACCAGGCGCAGCGACTGTCTGGCCATCAGGGAGGCCGCAGCCAAAAGCCAGGCAGAAAGCTATGTCACGCATAATATGCGTTTTGGCCCGGATATGGCGCAGATTAAACGCCTGCTGCTCGATGGCGCCATTGGCGATATTCTGCATATACAGTTTACTGAGACCCTGGACCGTTTTCATGGCGCGGACTATTTCAGGCGCTGGCACCGCTTCTTTAAAAACACCGGCAGTCTACTGATACACAAGGCTTCGCATCACTTCGACCTGGTCAACTGGTTTGCCGGTTCAGAGCCACAAAGAGCCGCAGGGCAGGGCAGGTTAGCCTTCTACGGCAAAAATGGCCCCTATCGCGGCAAGCGTTGCTCGGGTTGTCAATATGCCGGGCAATGCGAGTTTTACGCCGATGTCTTCGCCACCGAAAATAGCCGCTTGCTGTATAAAGAGGCCGAGTCTTTTGACGGCTATTTCCGCGACGGCTGCGTTTTTGACGAGGCCATCGATATCCCCGACACCTATGCGGCAAGCATCAGCTACCAAAACCAGGTGATCGCGAATTATTCACTGCTAGCCTATGCCCAGTATGAGAGTATGCGCATCGCCATCGAAGGCAGCAAGGGCAGGCTGGAGTATGACAAGTACTATGGCACGAGCTGGGCGGTGGGACATAAAAAGACGGAGGATCAAAGCAGCCTGGCAAATGACGGCGAGGATGAGGACGACTCGCGCAGCATGCGACTCTTCACTGATAAGGGTAACAAAGTGGAAAAAATACCCGAAGTCAAGGTCGAGGGCGGACATGGTGGAGCCGACCCGGCCATGCGCGAGGCGATTTTCTGCGGCATGCCCGAGGGAGACCCGCTGGGACAAAGGGCCGCGCTCGAAGAGGGGATACAGGCGGTGCTGCTGGGAATATCCGTGATGGACAGCATAAGCGCCGGAGGAAGCCTGATAGACGTGCAAAGCGGTGAAAAACTATAAAGTAAGGCACACGAAGGCACAAAGGCTTTAATCCTTCGTGTGCCTTCGTGTCCAAAAACCTGCCGGGGAGCTTTAATTCAACTGTGCTTCACTGTTTTGCAGCAGCTGTGGCCAGCTGCGCATGAGCAGCCCGGGGTTCAATGTATTTGGCAGCGGGTTTCCCGGATTAAGCAGCAGCACTGAGGGCATGGCGGCATTTTGAGCAGCCATCAGGCCGGTCTCGGAGTCTTCAAAAACCAGGCATTTGCTGCGTGGGCAGGCCAGCTCTTGGGCGGCCAGCAGGAACATCTCAGGGTCTGGCTTGCGATGTTTGACCTCGTCAGAGCTGATAATGCAGTCAAAATATTTTTCCAGACCGCAGTGAGCCAGGCTGCGTTCAATAAACTCGCGCGAGGAATTGCTGGCCAGGGCCAGCTTTTTGCGGCTCCGCCAGAAGTCCAGGAAGTCCAGCACCCCCGGAAACAGCTCGAAGCTGATTTCTTGTTTGCGCAGGATGTCGGCCTTGTGTTGGCTCACCTGCTTGGCGCTAAGGTCATTTCTATCCAGTCTGCGCAAGACAATCTCTGCCAGTGCGGCACTGGTGCTGCCGATGAAAAACAGGCAGTCCTTATAGTTCATCTGGTATCCCAACAGCTCTTGCAGTGCTTTTTCCATCGCCATGATATGCAAGGGTTCGCTGGCAGCCAATGTGTTGTCCCAGTCAAAAATAAAAGCGTCGTATCTAGAAAAGTCAATCATCTTCAAATAAAGAATCTGTCGGGGAGATGGGCACAGTGTCTAGATGTACCCTGTGTTTGTTTTGTTGTTTTAGCTTAAGTCCAACATTCTTTGCAGAGCCAGGCGGGCCTTGTCCGCGATTGGCTGCGGCACCCTAATGTGAGTTTCCTCGTTTTGCAGCGCATTGAGCAGCTTGGGCAGGTT
>JAAZIY010000122.1 GCA_012800625.1 Lentisphaerota bacterium | reverse complement strand
TATAGAAATAGCCTTGCCTCCAAAAAACCCGAGTGTACGACTTGGATACTAATGCCGGAAATTTGTCGCGAAAAACAGGTATTACTTCATAAAAACCGTGATTCCAGCGAATTGGAGCATGCGCCGCTTTGGCGCCACTCGCCTGGCAAACTGGCTTGGCTCCTGTCACATAAACATGCCTTTTCCCTTGATGGGAATAAATGCCGCCGGCCTGGCAGTGGCCATGAACAATGCCGACGCTTATGATGGCTGGAACAACTGCGGTTTGAACACCAGCATGATTGCGCGCATAATCCTGGAAAACTGCGCAAATGTGGATGAGGCTGCCGAACTGCTGGAAAAAATCCGCTTGGCCGGGGCATATTACCATAAAAAAACCGGGTCCATGTTTTTCCTGGCCGATAGGCAAAAGGCGTATTTGAGCGAGTTTTGCGCCCTGGCCTCGCAATTCGCCGTCATGGAATTCGGCTATGTCATCCGCGCCAATTCCTGGCGGCTGCCCGGGGTGACGGCATTATCCAAGCATGGCTCCAAGCATCTGGCTAATGACGCCTTCCGCGAGTATCAGGTGCGCGATGTGTTAAATGAGGCGATGCGGCACGGCGGAGTGCGGGTCGAGGATTGTTTTGCCGCCAGCCGTCTGCGTGGCGGCGACGTCAAAGCAGGGGTCTTTCCGGTTTGCTGGGAAAGTTCCACCGCCTTTGCCACCTGCCAGCCGGACGCCGAATTTCCTGAATTGAGCACCTTCTATCTGGCTTCCGGCCCCCCGCGCAACAGCGTGGTCATAGCTGTTTCATTCGCGGCCCAGGCTTTGCCCTTGGAGATGTACACTGGCAATTGGACTGCCAAGGCTCAGCGCTTCAAGGCGGAGGCGGGCATGGATCATAACAAGATGCCGGAAATCGAAAGGCTGGAACAGGAGCTTCTTCAGGAGTATCGCCTGGTCAGGGAGCGGGCAAGAGTGCTACTACGGGAAAACAACCCCGGGCAGGCCCAAAAAATCATGCGGGAAAATTTGGCCGGCCAGCTTGCCAAAGCCGAGAAGTTCTTCGATGGCTTGCTGCCCTGATGGGCAATATCCCTTCCCGCCGGTTGGCTCCCGGACCGGTGAGCAGCACAGCAGGGCAAGGCCGCCTTTGTCTTCCCTGGCCAGGCATGGAGAGACGGACTGGCGGTCTCCCATTCAGGCCTTGCCTTTTTGGCGCAGGCGGCGGTAGCTTGCCGGAGTTTCGCCGGTGCTGGTTTTGAACACTTTGGAAAAATGATATCTGTCAACAAAGCCGGTCTCATTGGCGATTTGTTCAATGCTGGCCTTGGAATTATTGAGCAGCCAGCAGGCTCTTTCTATTCTTTTCTCCCGATAATATTGCTGTGGGGGTTTGCCTATCTGGCTTGAAAAGAGCCTAATGAAGGCATTTTCGCCCATCCCCGCCCGCTGCGCCAACTGCGAATTGCTGAAATGGCCAATCGTCGGATGATCAAGCATTTTTATAACGCCCTGCAGACGACTGTCCAAGACGGGTTTTCCGGAGAATAATTCCGCCGGCAGCCTTCCCAGGGCAGAGTGTAAAAAACCCAGACCCGCTAAAAAATGCTGCTGGGTGATCCCCGCGCCCCTGCGCTTCATTTGTGAAAAAAACTGCTTCGCTTCAGGCCAAACCGGCAAAAAAAGAACCTTGTTGCGCTTTGAAGTAAAGGTCCATTCCAGGTTGAAATGGAAGTACAGCTGCCAAAAATCCTGGTCGTTGGCGCAGCTAAAAGCGGTGTCGGGAGCAATGAGACAGATTTGTTTGTCTGACAGGGAAAACTTTTTGGCCCCCAGCCAGATATGGGCGACAGCTCGGTCATTCAGGTAACAGCGCCAAAAAGAGGTTTGCATAATGCTGGCCGGATAATTCCAGTCGGCGACATGACCGCAACCCCAGCTCAAAAGCCGGACGGGGGATTGGGCTGGGGTGTTGTTAGAATTATACATTTTATTTGCAGAAAAAAACATTTCAATCGTATCCGGCAATGCTATAATTATAATGTGTGCAATGTCTTTGTGCAAATCAACCGGGAACGCCGTATACTCAAGGCGCCAAGTTGCGGCAATGCCTCAGTCCTGCGGGGAAGAACATGAAAAGGCCGAAAAATGAAGCAAGACGCGCCAGGGGACTCCGGACGGCTCAGAGAGGGCAATGCGACTTTAATGTGCAGCTCGCTCAAGTGCGCAGCGGCGGAGAGACTGGAATTTGGAGGAAAGATAAAAACGCTTCCCGTTTCACAACTCTCTCCCCCCTTCCAGAAAACTGGGCGACTGTTATGGCTTGTAGCATCAAGCGGAGTCTTTACAAATAAACGATGCATGGCAAAATTACAAAACAAAAAACAAAAGGAGCTGAACATGATGAAGCAGAGCTTTTTCACCATTATCGAGCTGCTTGTCGTCATAGCGATTATTGCCATACTTGCCAGCATGCTGCTTCCGGCTCTGGGGAAGGCAAGGAGCAAGTCTATTTCAGTTAAATGTCAATCCAATCTTAAACAGATGTGCCTGGCGTTGAACTTTTACATGGATGATTCTGAGGACTGGCTACCTTGTATAGTCACGTCATATACGCCTGGTCGTGTTTGGTTCGACGATTTATATGCCGGCGGCTACCTGCGGCGTGACCGCAGTGACAATCAGGCTGTCACTCATGCCAAGATTGTTTACTGCCCTTGTTCAATTATGAAATACAGCGATACCGGCACTTACGGGATGAGAAGAACCGGACAGGCGGCGACGATGACATTTTTACGCCTGGGGGACAAGCCGCGCAGTGTGCGCAACGGGGTTTCCAGCAAAGCCTGGAAATCTGCCTCAACCATGATTTTAATGGGAGACAGCGCCAGCCGCCTGAATCCAACCTCGCAACACTACCTCTTTGACGACAACAACTATGCACAAGCGGCCGGCGGGCTGCCACATTTCCGGCATGAGGGAAGATGCAACGTCCTATATGCGGACGGCGTGGTCGTAGCGGTTGCCGAGGGGCAGCTGGAAGACTCGGGAACTGTGGCGACTTCATGGACTTGGATTAACCAGGCATTCGTCAAACGAGGCAAATACCCATAGGCCGTCATCGCTCTGGGGATGTTTGCAACTTTTTACCGGTCCTTGGAAGAAGCTTTAAAATGGAGTGTCCCGACATGAAACATATATTCTTTTGTTTGCTCATTTCCTCTCTTTGCCTTTTTGCCGCTGTGAGCGCCGCGGATTTTTCTCTTTCCCTGGAGTCTGAAAAAGACCGGCTCGCCCCGGGAGAAAGCCTGCAAATCACGCTTAACACCGAGTGTCCAGAGGATTATTTGCCTTATGCCTGGATACTGAGCTTTGTGGAATCCGATGTGCCAAAGGAGTTTGTTGACTCCTTGCCGCCAGAGCGGGCTTTCTCCAAGGCCGCCAAGGCCGAATGGCGCTATCTCAATTATTCCACCACTTGGTTTGCGGCGGAGAAACGCGATTTGAGACAGCGCACTATCAAGCTGGTTGCCGATAAAAACTGGCCTTTGGGGGACTATCGCGCTAGCATACGGGTTTTGTTCCGCAAGAGGGACAAGCCTGCCACAGACAGCGACAAGTATGTCGGCAAGCCGTTCAGCTTCACGCTGGAAAACGATGAAAATGCGCATTAGTTCCGGCAGGAGGCAAGAAAGCATGAGGACGGGATCATGGAACGGGGCGGCAGTCAAGGGCGCTTGCCTATTGGCGCTAACTTAGACCGCGTCCAAAAAGCTC
>JAAZIY010000121.1 GCA_012800625.1 Lentisphaerota bacterium | reverse complement strand
TGGCTCCTTTGAAACCATAGTTGATAAGGCTTGCAAGCTGGTTCTGCCAGCCGACAAACAGCTAATGACAGGGGTGAAAGGCGAAGGGCAGGCGTTTTTTGGGGGGCTGTTTCAAGCATTGCTTTTGCTTAATATACCAGCGATTTTCTCATTGTTCAGCGCTTTGCTTTGCGCCAGCGGCAAAAAGATGGCGAAATCGCTGCCCAGTCCGGGTTTTGAGCTGACATGCAGCCAGCCCTGGTGATTTATAATGCTGCCATACACCATGGCTAGCCCCATGCCGGTGCCTTTGCCGGTTTCCTTAGTGGTGAAAAAGGGGTCAAACATGCGCATTTTCACCTCGTCGGTGAAACCGCAGCCATTGTCTCGCACGCGCAGGCAGATATAGTCCTGGGCTTTGCTTTCCGCCTTGGGGCGGGCCTCCCAGGCGGGCATGTCCTCCCTGGCAATTTCGGCGCGCAGCACGATTTTCTTTTCGCCGCCTTGTTCCTCCAGGGCGTCCTTGCTATTGATAAGCAGGTTAAGCAGCACTTGCGTAAGCTGGTTTTCATCGCCTTTGAGGAGCAGCGGGCGGGGTTCGGTAATCACGGACAAGTTGATGTGTTTGGCGGTGGGGCGAAACAAGCCGGCCACCTTGTCAAACAATGTTTTCACATCGATAATTGTCTCGTTGAACTTGCCTTTGCGCGCGAAACCCAATAGCTGCGCGATAAGCAGGGCGGCACGGTTGCAGGCCTGCGAAATATTGGCGAGCAGGTCGCGATCCTCGGCGCCGGGCTGGCCATGAGTCTGCAAGGTTTCGACATTTGCCTGTATGCCCTGCAGCAAGTTGTTGAAGTCGTGGGCAATGCCGCCGGCGAGCTGGCCGATTGACTCGAGGCGCTGGGAGTGCATGCTTTGTTCCAGCACACTTTGGCGTTTGCGCGCCTCGCTGTGCTGCAGGGTCATGTCCCTGGCGATCAGCAAGGCGATGTTGGAATTATCCAGCCTGCCTGGGGAGATATTCACATCCACCTCGATGATACGCTGCCCCTCTAGCTCCAGATGCAGATTCTGCAGCATGATGCTTTTAGGCAATTCACGGTCAGAGAAGTCCAGTTTTTGCCAGATATCCTGCCAGCTCAGCGGGATGCCGTTCTCATGGCTAAAGCATTTATACAGCATGAAGTCAACTGCGGCCAGGCGGTTTCCCAACTCCTGGCTGGCGGTGCGGTTGGCATTGATGACCTTGCCGTTTTCATCCAGCAGAAAGACCAGCTCGCTGCTGTTGTTGACCACGATCTGGTAGCGGTCGGACCATTCCGCCAGCGAGCGACGCATGCGCCCAGTAAAGTGGAAGTAGGAAAAAAAATCGGTGAAAAAGCCGAAGGTCTGGCGCAACCTGAATTCCTCTTTTACCTCTCTTTTGACCAAATAGATATATGCGTGGCCCAGCAAGGCTAAGGCAGCCATGGTGAGCAGTCGCATATTCCAGTTTTGAAAGGACAGGTTTTCTTTCTGTGTCTGGTAGTCTTGAAAATAAACGAAGAGCGACAGTGTGCTTTCGTTGAACACCAGGAAAACACAGAGCGCCATGAAGATGGCGACCGAATGCCACAGCTTGCGGTTTTTAGCGGCCTGATATACTATGGGCAGCAGGATGCAGATACCCAGGTGCGAGACCGAATACAGCAGCAGGGCATGGTCTCTGACATTGTAGAATAGGTCTTGCTCCACCCTGGCAGCTTGTTTGGCTATGGCCGGGTCCACATTGCCGAAGATAACGATGGACAGGCAGAAAAAGCTGATCAGAAGCAGGAACAGGCCGAGCACGAAGCGGTGTGCCGCCATGGTCCCCTCCAGCTCATAGACTAGCAGAAGCATGAGCAGGAAAGGCAGCCACATCATGCCGTAGCCCAGGCCGCCAAACATGCCTTGGGTCAGCATGCCGTCATACAGGCGGGGCGAGTCGGCCACCAGGGCGACAATGAAAAACATGCCCAGCAGCAGATACAGCGAGGCCATGCCTATGGAGCGCCGGAAGGCGTGCAGAACCACAGCGATCAAGGCCAGGGCCAATAGTTCCAACTGACTGATAAGGGCTAGAGGCATACTGCTTTTCCACTAGTTTAGGGGGAGGCCACTAAGAGACACGAAGACACACGAAGGGGGATCTCACTAAGGGACACGAAGGGGGAGGCCACTAGGGGGCACGAAGAGACGCGAAGGCACACGAAGCTTTTAGTTTGCCGGGCTGTTCCGGCATTTCCACAGGGCGCAGGGCTGCTGCATGGCTATGGCGCGGTTAAAGGCAAACACATAGTGATGCTGCAAGCCGCGCAGGAGAAACAGACGGGTGTTTTTCAGATTTTGCGTTTCCTGCCTGCCTTCGAGCAGCAAGCAGTCCGACGGCATTTCGGACAAGGCCTCGGGTTTGTAGTAAGGGGTTTCGCCTTGCGGCAGGCCGGCTTTGAGCCAATGAAGCGCAAGGCAGTCTTTGAGCTGGGCTGAGCCCTCCTGACAAAATTCCGCAAAAAGGCTGTAGCGCTTGGCAAGGCTGCCAGTCCATTGTGCCGAAAACCCCTGATTTGTCAAAAAAAGCATGAATGCATCGATGAAGCCGTCATTTTCCGCACAGGCCAGACGGAAGGGCGCTTGCAGTTTTTGCTGATTGTAAAACAGGTCTATGAGCCTAGACAGGGCGCTGGCCAGCCTTAGCTCCCTGGGGCTGAGCAGCTCGGTCTGCAAAATTTCGTATGGCGGCTCCGGGCTATGTCGCAGTCCCAGTGTTTCCGCCTGGGTTTGCAGCGGTGTGCCAGGCAGCACTTTGAGTATTTCCAGCTGTATTTCTGCCGGGCCTGGGGCAATCAGGCGCTTCACATCGTCCACTATATTATTATAGCTT
>JAAZIY010000120.1 GCA_012800625.1 Lentisphaerota bacterium | reverse complement strand
TGCCGCCCAGTAAACACGATAGCCTGAAAGACGAAGCAGAGGAAAAACCAGAAAAAAAGAAAAACACGAGAAGAACAAAGAAAAGCGTGGCGGCAAAGTCGTCCGATGCGCCCGATTCGTCCGATTCGCCTGCTGCCTCCGATGCGTCCGATTCGTCCGATTCGCCTGCTTCGGAAGACGCTTCTGAGTAGCCCTTAGTATGCCTTCGTGCCCTTCTTCTGTTGCACCACCCTTATCAGTCATGAGTTCTGCCTCTTACGATGTCATCATCATCGGCGCCGGTCTTTCAGGCTTGTCCGCGGCCTTGCGTCTCAGTCACTTTGGCCGTCGCGTTGCGGTTTTCGAGCGCCATCATTTTCCTGGCGGCCTCAATTCCTACTATTACCGTAACGGCGAGCTAGTCGATGTGGGTTTGCATGCCTTGACCAACTTCGTGTCGGCCAAGGAGCGCGGCGCGCCCCTCAACACCATGCTCAGACAGCTGCGCCTGCGCCGTGCCGAGCTTGGGCTATGTCCGCAAAATTATTCTCTTATCGAGTTTCCCTCCGCCAGTCTGCGCCTAAGCAATGATTTCAACGAGTTTAGCGCTGCCCTGAGCAGGCTTTTTCCACAGGAGGCCGCCGGTTTTGCCAGCCTGGTCGAACTCATACGGCAGTCGGACTGCTACGGCACCATGCCGCCGGGGCGTTCCGCCCGAGAACAGGTGGCCGCCCACATCAGCTCGCCGCTGCTGCGCGACATGCTCTTTATGCCGCTGATGTTCTATGGCAATCCATGCGTGGCGGACATGGACTTCAAGCAGTTCTGCATCATGTTCCACAGCATCTTCCTGGAAGGCATGGGCAGACCGAGAAAAGGCATGAAGGCCATCATTGACCGCATCGTCAAACGCATACGCGACAATGGCGGCGAACTCTTCCTGGGCAATGGCATCGTCAAGCTGCGCGGCCAGGAAGGCCGACTGCAGGAGGCCCAGGATGAACGCGGACAATGGCATAGAGCGCGCAACTTCATCTCATGCATTGGAGCCAGCGAGACCGCCGCACTCTGCTCCGAACCGCCGCCAGAACTCGAACAAAGCCGACACGGCGAGATCGGCTTCTTTGAAAGCATATTTTATTTGGACCGCCCGGCGGCGGAATTCGGGCTGCAGGCCAGTACTATCTTCCGTTCTACCAGGGATGAGTTCCACTTTGCGCCGCCCACGGGCCTGGTTGACTTCCACAGCCAGGTCTACTGCCTGCCGGGCAACTACATAGGCTGCGAGGATATACCCGCCGCCAAACAGCTGCGCCTGACCCACCTGGCCAACCCGAAGGCCTGGCTGGAACTCGAAGAAACAGAATATCGGCAGGCGAAGGCTGAAGTGCTGCAAAAACAAAGAGAAATATTGGCGCAGAGCTGGCCGCGCCTGGAACAAGCCATAGTGGCGGTGGAAACACAGACCCCGCAAACCATAAGACGCTACAGCGGCAGGCTAAGCGGCTGTATCTACGGCAGCCCAGATAAATTGCACCGGGGCAAAACCTCTTGCCAAAACCTCATCCTGAGCGGCAGCGACCAAGGCTTGCTGGGTATCGTAGGCACATTGATCAGCGGAATCAGCATGGTAAACCAACACCTGTTTTAGACCAGGTCCAAAAAGAGTATGGCAGGATTTCGGACTCGAAGGCACAGCAAGGTTTTTTAAGCTTCGACCAAATGCCCTTTGAATTATCTGAAAAAAACCGGAAATATTATTTGCATACGCATTTTTTTACGTATTATATTATTTTTCTGTCTATTATCATGTTTTTCCACAAATTGGATTGGAGTTGAGCAATGAATTCGGTACGCCGAGTTTTTATTGAGAAGAAGCCTGGTTTTGAACTTGAGTCCAGGCTACTGCTCGCCGAGCTGCGTGAGAACCTGCCTTTAGGCAACGCCTTGAGCCTGCGTATCTTCAAACGCTACGACATTTCCGGGCTGACTGACAGCGAGTATGCCGCCGCGCGCGAGCAACTGCTGCACGAGCCGGCCTGCGAGCAGCTCTACGAAGAGGAGTTGCCCAAAACCCTGGACCAGGTCCTCGCCATCGAATACCTGCCAGGACAATTCGACCAGCAGGCCGCCACTATCGCACAGTGCCTGCGCTTCCTCTGCCGAAAAGATAGCCCCCGGGTCAGAGCCGCAACCATATATGCCTTCGACGGACTTATACAAAAAGCCGACCTGCAGACCATCAAACAGTATATGCTCAATCCCATCGAGTGCAGACTGGCAAAATTGGAGAAGCCCGAGAGCCTGAAGCAGGACTTCGATGAGCCACAAGAGCCGCAAATCATGGATGGCTTCCGCGCCCTGGACGAGGAAGAGCTGCAAAACTGGCGCGACGACTTGGGGCTGGGCATGAAAATTGAAGACCTGGCCTTTTGCCAGAAATATTTCCGCGAAGAGGAGGCTCGCGACCCGAGCTACACCGAGCTGCGCGTCATCGACACCTATTGGTCGGACCATTGCCGGCACAGCACCTTCAACACCATTATTGACCAGGTGCATATCGAGGACGGAAGCCTCACCGCACCCATCATGGCCGACTATCAACGCTACCTGGGACTGAGATGCAGCCTGCAAAGGGAAAAAAGCCCGCTCTGTCTTATGGACCTGGCAACCATTGGAGCCAGAGAGCTAAAACGACAGGGAAAACTGGATAACCTGGACCAGTCCGAGGAGATCAATGCCTGCTCCATAGTCATAGAAGCCGATATAGACGGAGTCAAACAGCCCTGGCTGATTATGTTCAAAAACGAGACGCATAATCACCCCACCGAGATCGAGCCGTTTGGCGGGGCAGCCACCTGCCTGGGCGGCGCCATCAGGGACCCGCTTTCGGGCCGGGCCTATGTCTACCAGGCCATGCGCATAACTGGCGCGGCCGACCCGCGCATCCCCCTCGATGATACCCTGCCAGGCAAGCTCTCGCAAAGACAAATCACCCAAAACGCCGCCGCCGGATACTCCTCATACGGAAACCAGATCGGTGTGCCGGCCGGCAAGGTGCAGGAATACTATCACCCCGGATTCATGGCCAAACGCATGGAGCTGGGCGCGGTGCTCGCCGCCGCGCCGCAAAGCAACGTAGTGCGCGCAAAGCCGGAGCCGGGAAACCTGGTGCTGCTCATTGGCGGCAAAACCGGACGCGACGGCTGCGGCGGCGCCATAGGCTCATCAAAGGCGCATACCGAAGACTCCATGCAGGAATGCAGCGCCGAAGTGCAAAAAGGCAATGCCCCCATCGAGCGCAATATTCAAAACCTCTTCCGCAAAGCCGAGTTCGCCCGCCTGGTGCGGCGCTGCAATGATTTCGGTGCCGGCGGAGTCTGCGTCGCCATTGGCGAATTGGCCGATGGTCTGGAGATTGACCTGGACCAGGTGCCAGCCAAATACGAGGGGCTCAACGCCACCGAGCTGGCCATCTCCGAATCGCAGGAGCGCATGGCAGTGGTTATCGACGCCAAAGACCTGGAGGCAGCCCTGCTGCTGGCTGACGAGGAGAACCTGGAGGCCAGCGTGGTGGCACGGGTCAGCAGCCAGCCCAGGCTGCAAATAAGCTGGCAGGGCAAAAAAGTCGTGGACCTGGCGCGCTCCTTCCTGGACAGCAACGGCGTCACCCAGCATGCCCAGGCGCATATATGCAGCCCGGACACGGCGCAAAACCCCTTCTTGAACGAAAATATCGAGGACCTGCGCGAAGCCTGGCTGAGCAATCTCAACTCACTGAATATATGCTCACAAAAAGGGCTGATCGAGCGCTTTGACGCCAGCGCCGGCGGAGGCACAGTCATACATACACTGGGCGGCAAAAAACGCCTCACTCCCAACGAGGCCATGGTGGCTAAGCTGCCCCTGCAAAAGGGCAGCAGCAATACCTGCACGGTTATGAGTCATGGCTATGACCCCTATCTCTGCGCCTGGAGTCCCTACCACGGCGCGCTGTATGCCGTGGTCGAGGCCAATGCCCGCATCGCCGCCGCCGGCGGCGATGTCAGCCAGGCCAGGATGAGCTTCCAGGAATACTTTGAAAGCCTGCGCGGCGAGGCGAAACGCTGGGGCAAGCCCCTGGCGGCATTGCTGGGCGCGCTGCGCGCCCAGCTCGAGTTCGGCACGCCGGCCATAGGCGGCAAGGACTCCATGTCCGGCAGCTTCCACGAGCTGGATGTGCCCCCCACCCTGGTGGCATTCTCGGTCTGCGCCGCCCAGGCCGACAAGATCGTCAGCCCAGAGTTCAAGGGCGCCGGACACGCCGTGGGACTCTTGTGCGTCAAGCGCGATGCTAATTTCCTGCCGGATATAGCCGAGCTGAAAGAACAGTATGCCAAACTGCGGCACTGGATATCGGAAGGCGAGGTGCTGGCCGCTCACACAGTGGGACAGGGCGGCATTGCCGCAGCATTGTCAAAAATGTGCTTCGGTAACTGGCTGGGGGTGGCCATAGACTCGGACTGGAAGGCCGAAGAACTGTTCAGCCCAGAGTACGGAGCCATCATCGTCGAGTCCAAGGAACCCTTGCCAGAACTAAGACCGCTGGGGGCCACCAGCGCGGCGCCGTATATTATCTGCAATGACATGGTGCTGGACCTGCAAGACGCCCTCGAGGTCTGGCAGAAGCCGCTGGAGAAGGTCTTTCCAACGCGTGCGCTAAGCTCGCCGCCGGTGCTCTGGCAGCCCTGCAACCGCCCGCACCGCCCGCACTTCATCAGCAAGAGCGCTCGACCGCGCGTGCTTATCCCGGTGTTTCCCGGCTGTAACGGGGACTTGGACCTGGCGCGCGCCTTTGAACAGGAGAATGCACTGGTGCAGCGTGTTCTCATGCGGGACCTGAGCCTGGCGCACATCGAGGCTTCCTGCGAGAGGCTGGTAAAGGAACTGGAGCAGTCGCAGATACTGGCTTTGCCCAATAGCTACTCGGGCCTGGGCGAGCCTGACGGAGCAGCCAAGTTTATCTCGCTGGCCTTTAGAGAACCGCTGTTGTCGGACTCCCTGCACAAGCTTTTGCACGACCGCGACGGTTTGCTGCTGGGCCTGGGCAGCGGCTTCCAAGCGCTGCTGCGGCTTGGCCTGCTGCCGCACGGCGAGATACGCCAGCTGCCCTGTGCACAGTCTCCGGTGCTGGCCTACAACAGCCTGGGCCGTCATGTGGCCGGCCTGGTCAACACCGTGGTGGTGTCAACCATTTCACCCTGGCTGAACAACCTCAATGTGGGGCAGGTTCATTGCCTGCCAATCTCGCATGGCAGCGGACGCTTTGTCGCCTCCGAAACACAGGTGAAGGAGCTGCTGAGCAAAGGACAGGTAGCATTCCAGTATGCCGACGAAGAAGGACGCCCGGCGGCAAGCATGCCCTGGAACCCGAACGGCTCGGTCTGCGCCATCGAAGCCGTCACTAGCCCGGACGGACGCATCCTGGGAAGAATGAGCAGCGGCGAACGCAGCATCGATGACAACATATGCATCAATGTCCCCGGAGACAAACGCCAGGGAATCTTCGCCGCTGGAGTGCAATACTTTATGTAAATACGGGTTTAGGACACCAAGACACACTAAGACACACTAAGGCAGAGCAGGCTCCAAAGCCTGCTCTGCTATTTTTTTGTCAGGTTCCCGGCTTAATTCCACGGGAATACGGGTTTGCTCTTGGCGTATTTTTGCATCTTGCGATACTGTTCGGCAAGGTCATGCTGATTATAAAAGAAACGCGGCTTCGCGTAGAGTTTTTTTCCGGCCAGTTCTTTCAGTTCTTCGTAGCTGGGCGGCAGGCTGGGCAATTCCTCGTATAGCGTTATTATCTCCGTGATGAACTCCTGTAGCGGCTCTAGTGAATTAAGCGTATGCCAGTTCAGTTGGCTGGGGTAGTAGTCTCGGTAGTGTGCGGTTTCCCAGATGCCCGCATATAAATAATCCATGTTTCTTGCAGTTACGTTTTTACCCTGGCGCAGGCTGCGCATCAGCAAAGCCTTGCCGCAGCAGCCGACCAAGGTGTCAAAGTAGTGGTCTCGCAGATGCAGGTCGACAAGCTCGTCCCAATACAGCCAGTTGCTGCCCTGTTGCAGCTTCAGATGCGGCGAGAGCAAGTAGTTGCCGCGGTCGCAGCGGTAAAACAGCTGCTTGCAGTAGGGATTGCTGCTGTTGATCTCATTCTTGCTTAAAATGCCGGAGATGAAGCTGCGCTTCTTCCTGTAGGCCGGCATGATGTAGTCGGGCAGTTTGCCGGCAAAGTCCATGAAGTGCGAGGAGGTGAAGCCGCGGTTTAAGGCGTTTTTAATTATAAACTCGCCGCGTCTTTCCATTGAGGGCCAGAGCACCAGCATGAGATTGACGATAAAGAACTCCATGCTCTGGCTGCCGAGCTTGAACTGCTTGTCGCCCACACGCAGGTTGAGCGCCGGCGGCTCGAGCTTTTTATAGAGTTCCAGGAAATCCTGGTTTTTACCCTTGTGTAGTTGTTTGAGCAGATAATGGAAGGGCATTCTTCCCTGGTTGTCGCAAAGCAGCGGATTGGCCTCCTGTTCGAGCAGGTACTTGCTTAGCTCGAGGTCTTCGCTCTGGCAGGCCAGCATTAGCGGCGTGCGGTTCAACCCGTCGCGGAAATCGACGCCGTAGCGTTGCAGGTCCCTGAGCAGGTTTTTACGGTTGCCCGGCTTGTATGGCCCCATGAAGGCATTGTTGTACTGCGAGATGCAGTCGTCGACTCTGGCGGCTCCGTGCATCCCGTAGAACTCCAGGTATCTCAGCAGTGCAAGCAAGTCGTGGGCGACGCCGTAGTTGAGCAGCTTCTGCTTGGCCTGCTTATTGAAGCGCTGGCGGTCCAGCGCCTCGCTGTAGAGCTGTGGCAGCTTGTCGCGGCTGATAACCTCCCAGGGCACCTTTTCGGTTTTGAGCACCTGGCGCTGTATCTGCTCGGCTTGTTCCTTGTTGCCCTGGGCCTCGAGCTTGTTGGCCTCCTTACGCCAGGACTCGAGCGAGGAGCGCTCTGCCTGCAGGCGCAGCTTCTGCGGCTTGTCGCTCAGACCCAGCAGCCGGAAAAGCCGGCGCTTGGGGCTGCGCTCCAGCCAGTAGATATTCTCGATGGCACGGGTGAGGGCCACATACAGCGAGTTGACGAAGAACTTGTATATCTCCAGCGACTTGTCGCTTTTGTCCTTGTTGCGCCGGTACTGCAGCTCATCGACCAAGTCGTCGGGGCGCAGTTCGGCGCAGACCTCGTCAAACTCTGCCGCGCTGCCGGAGACCAGGTTGTAAATGACGATATTGCGGTACTCCAGCCCCTTGGCCTCGCGAATACTGAAGACCAGCGGGGTTTTGAAAGTAAGGCGGGCGGCCTGCTTGTCCTCGTCACGCAGCACCAGCACGGCAAAATGCACCGAGCCGGAGGTCTTCTCGTTGAGTTCGCGCCTAATCGCCTCGCTGTCCTCGAGCAGGCTCACCTGCCCGGGGCGCGAGGAGACACAGTCAACCAGGTAGTTGCTTTCACGGTCTATCGAGCCGAACCTGGCGAACTTGATTCTAAGCAGCTGGTTGGCCATATCGGTGACCGCCTGAGCATTGCGGTAGTTGGCGTGCAGTATCTTGATCTCGGCGTGAGCCTCGCTAAGCGAACTGCGGAAAAATAGGCTCTTGACCGCACTCCAACTGAAGAAATTCGGGTGCACGATCTGGTTGGAGTCGCCGCAAAGCATGAAGTTGACCGGATTCTTGAGGCATTTGAGCAGGAGCTGCAGCTGCGTGTTGGTGAGGTCCTGCACCTCGTCCACCACCATGTAGTCATACTGTGCCGTCGCCAAGGGCGCATATTCATGGCTGAGTATGTTCTCGCTGTAGAGACGATTGCTTTTCAGGAAGGCCAGCCAGGAGCTGAAAAGCAGAAAGACCTCCTCGCGCTGCTCAGGCTGAAAAATGCTTTGCTTCACGCCCAGCTCGAGGTAGTCTTCAAGCTCGAGACTGGGCTTCTCCGGACGCAGGCCGGTAAGCACGCCGGAAAACTCCTCGTAGAGCTGGTGCGCGTCGTAGCCGATGCGCTTTGGCTGCATTCTATACCAGCGCAGAAAGTCGCCGAACTCGGCCTTGCGCGAGTCGGGCACCTTGAAGCTGCACAAAAGCTCCTCGAAGGAGAGGAAATCGACATTTTGCTTCGGGTTGTCGTAGTCGTATGCCGAATATAACCCCCTGGCGTTGTCAGCCAGGTAGGCCGAGCGCGTGACATACAGTATCTCGCCGGGCAGCGACTTGAGTTTTTCCAGCGAGAGCACGGTCTTGCCCGAGCCGGCGCTGCCCACCATGATCAGGGGCAGGCGCAGATTATAGAGCTGCTCCTGCACCTCGTCGAAGCTGATGGGGCGGTCAAGCAGATGGAAGAGATTGCGGCTCGGATGCCGGTAGACCCAATCCTGGCAGTCCTGCTCGGGTATCTGCCGCGGCGACTGCAGCGGCTCGATCTTCGCCTCGTCGATCTGCGCGCCGCGCAGAAAACGCGACTTGTCGTACTCGTGGTTGTAGATAATCTCCAGGGCCAGCATGATCTTTTCGTCTTTATATCTGACGAAAGAGAAGAGCAGGCGGTCGCTGTCATTGAGCTTGGCCCTATAGTATGAGCTGGGGCTGAGCCGCTTCACCTCAGCCTGGGCGAAATTGCCGTCCTGCAGCATTTTGCAGACCCGCTCGAACTGCTCCCGGTTACGCCGCACTTGCAGCTCGTTATAGTATAGAAGTTGCATGAAATTAAGCCTTGTCGCATTAGTGGCTCGCGGAGGGACCGCAAAAAACCCGTCGAATAATGTAGTGTTTTTTTGCGCCCTTACAAATCGATGGCAGGCAAGATTGCTGGCTAAAAACCAAGTAGCGGTTATTTTTGCAGGGTAAAGAAGCTAAACAGGTCGGGATGATATCCGCCGGCCAGCCCCTCGTCCAAACTCAGCCATTTATTGTCCTGCCCCTGGCCAGTATTGTCATTGAAGACTACCATATTCATGCGGAAAACCGCCTCTGGGCCTTCCAGCTTGAGCTGCTTGAGAGGCAGAACCGCCTCATAGAAGCTAAGGCTGTCCTCCTCATTACGAGTCATGCTTAAGCGGGCCGCCGCCAAGGCCTCAGGGTCGCCTTCCAGCAGCTCGCTGGCAAATCCTGATTCAATGCCAGCCAAAATCAGATGCAAAAGTGGCTCCTTGTCCACGGACAAGAGCTTGAATTGCAAGGCATCGCCATTCCACAGACCCTTGCCGCTGTGGTTTTGGTTGAAATGCAGGCTATCCTCAACCAGCACTGACATATACAGGCGGTCCTGCCAGCAGCCCAGGCGTAGAACGGCTTTAATCGCGGCACTGCTGTTGGCTCTGGGATTATCCAGCTGTATTTCCAGCAGTCCGCAGTCTTCCTGCAAACCCAGGCCGGGCTGCGGCTCTTTTTGTAGACGCGGCACATTGAAGCGGCGCCGGTCTGCCGCACATAGCTCGTTGATGCTGTTCACGCTCCAGTCCACTATGCGCTTCGCCCCCTCCACGCCGGTGTTCGTGCTAGCCGGCACCGCTCCATAGGCGCCGCCGGCCATGGAGCGTGCGGTGGGCAAATAGCTTCCCTCGCCGGCCAGTTGAACCACGAAGGTCTGCAAAGCCAGGCTCCAGGCCTGTATCTGCATGCCATAGTCCAAGTACAGCTCGAAAGGGTTAAAAGCCATGGCCGCATCGCCCAGACGCAGGACATGCAGCTCAACCGGAAAGCTGGGCCTGCTCTTCTGCAGCTCAAAGCGCCTCTGCACCGTCATAGCGCGATTGTAAACGGAGCGCATGCGGGTGGCCTTGGTATACCAGGTCTTGTCATAACGCAAATCGGCATTGGCAGCAAATTCAGCCAGAAGCCCCTCGTATTCAGGACGCAGCTCCTCACTCTGCTGGCGGGCCGCCAGGGCGTCGGCCTCGGGGATCATGCGCCGCGGCAGCATAAGCAGCTCGCTGCGGTGCTCAAACTTAGGGGCGCGGTCTATCTTAAGGCGCATCAAAGGCAAGAGGCGGTCCACCTCGGACACTACTCGCCTGGCTATTTCCTCCTGCACGCTAAGGCCGCTGCGAGCCAGCATCTCGGCCTCCATGCGTGCGTTGGGCAGGAAGCGGTTGTGCGGCGACTGGTCTCCGGCCGCGCTTACCTGGGCCAGGGCAAGTACTCCGTGCCGCCGCATGATTTCGCTGCGTATATTATGCCAGTAGTCGGCGCTGATCTGCCAGCTGTGCTCGTCGCTCTGCGTCGGGCAGGCCAGATTGACGATCAGGCCGGTCAGCTGGCCCTGTTCATCAAAGCTGCCCAGCAAGCGCAGCGAATGATCCTCATATCCCTCCATGTTACTGAAATCCGGGGAATTGCAGCTGGCGTACATTCTGCTTTTGCCGTCATTAAAGCTGACAATGCGATTGTGCCCCACCACGGCATGGCCCAAGGCATGAGAGATGCCGGCTGGAGCGCGGCTGCGCCAGGCCTGCTCGGCGGCCTGCACTATGCGCGGCACGGCAAAATCCAGAAACTGCCGCGGCTTCATGGCCGGCAGGTCGAAAGTATAAGGAAAATCATTTGTCTGCCCCTGCTCTTCATATCTGGGCTTGTCATGCGCGTAAGGCGCAGCATGGGTATGGGTGGCATTGATGATCAGCGCCCGGCTGTCAAAATCGGGCAGGCTTTGGCGCAGGGCCTCCCTGACCCGCTCAATCAGCGAGGCAGGCACGCTGACCAGGTCGCAGCTGATCAGGATGGCTGAGCTGCCAGGCCGGGTCTCAGTAGGCTCTGACTGCATGGCCATCACTGTGGCCACAATCGGGGTTTTCACACCCTCGGAGATGCGAGCGTAGAACTGGCCAGCCAAAAAGACCGGCTGCTGCGGAGTTATGTCGGCCTGTGACCAGCCCACTGAAAAAGAGGCCTTAAGCATAGTAGTCATAATTAATCCTGCGGCTAAAAAAAATCGAAAACAAGTGCGCAACTTCAACATACGCTGCAATCCTTTAGCAGTAAAACAAAAAACGACCCGCCAGCCCTTGGAGAGTCTCGGGCTTCCAAACGTGGCTCTAAAAGATAATCTACACCTAGTCGGACGCTTTTCTTCTCCTGACGCCTAGAAATATGTTAGAGCTAGCCTAAAAGTAAAAGCTCAAAAAAATTGGCCTGCCTTCGTGTGTTTTACTCTGTCTTTGTGTCCAAACTCCCGCTTGCCCGCTTTTTTGAACGGGGTCTAAATTAATCCTGCCATTCTCAGCCTTGTAATAGGCGAGATTTTATTCTGGCTATATGGTATTAAGGTAGCCGTTTACCGCAGGCTTATGAATGCCGCCCCCTGATAAAACCGGCAGGGACAAAACTGAAATATAGCCTGACATACAACATAAATAAGCACAATCGAGTTGTTTTATGAATGCTGAATTAGCCCTGCAAATCGAGTCTCTGCAATTGCCTTGCAAGGATGGAGGCAGCCTGAATTACCGCCGTTACATCAACATCGCCAAGCCAGATGCGCCTTGCTCACTTTTTGTGTTTTTACACGGAGCCGGTTCACGCGGCTTCGACAATGCAGACCAGCT
>JAAZIY010000119.1 GCA_012800625.1 Lentisphaerota bacterium | reverse complement strand
CAAATTGGCCGATAAATGGCGCAACCCGGTATATGTGCTCGCCGACGGCGTGCTCGGGCAGATGATCGAACCGCTGCGTTTCCCGGAAGAAGCCCTGCAGCCGAAGACTGACACGAGCTGGGCCGTGGCAGGAACGGCGGAAACCAGAAAAAACCTGATCACCAGCATCTTCTTGGACTTCGACCAGCTCGAGGAATTCAACCAGAAGCTGCAGCAAAAGTATGCCGCCATCGAGGCCGAAGAAGCGCTGTACGAAGAACAAGACTGCGCCGACGCCGATATCATTCTGGTAGCCTACGGCATCTCTTCGCGCATCTGTAAGTCCGCAGTCGAGCAGGCAAGGAAAGCCGGCCACAAAGTCGGGCTTTTCAGACCTAAAACCCTGTTTCCATTCCCAAAGCAGCGCTTGTTGGAGCTGGCGCAAAAACCCGGGCTTTCCTTCATCAGCGTTGAAATGAGTAACGGACAGCTGGCTGACGACTTGCGCCTGGCCATTAATGGCAGCCGCAGCGTGGAGCTGGTAAACAGGCTGGGCGGCAACCTAGTGACCTTAGACCAGGTGATGGCGAAAATCAAGGCCTTGGCCTGAAGTCTTCGACGCGTGTACAACTGACAATTAGCATATAGAGAGGTTCCCATGTCTGAACTAGTCACCCGTACCAAGGGTTTATATACCGAATTTCCACGCAAGGGCGGTGCCGCTCCTACAGCCACACACTATTGTGCCGGCTGTGGACATGGCATCCTGCATAAACTCATAGGTGAGGCCCTGGCCGACTTTGAATTGCAGGACCGCAGCATTATGATCAGCCCGGTGGGCTGCGCCGTTTTTGCCTACTACTACTTTGACTGCGGCAACGTGCAGGTCGCGCATGGCCGCGCACCGGCGGTGGGCACCGGTCTGTCAAGAGCCACCGACCAGGTGGTCATCGCCTACCAGGGCGACGGCGACCTGGCCTCCATTGGCTTGAATGAAACCCTGCAGGCGGCTAACCGCGGCGAAAAAATGGCGGTGTTCTTTGTGAACAATACCGTCTATGGCATGACTGGCGGACAAATGGCCCCAACTACCCTGGTCGGCGAAAAAACCATTACCTGCCAGGACGGGCGCGACCCGCTCACGCAGGGCTACCCATTGCACATGTGCGAGCTTATCAATAGCCTGAAGGCACCGGTATTCGTCGAAAGAGTGGCCCTCTCAGACCCGGCAAATATACGCAAAGCGCGAAGAGCAGTGCGCAAGGCAATGGAAATACAGCGGGATGGCAAGGGCTACGCCTTCGTCGAAGTGCTCTCGGCTTGCCCAACTAACCTGAAAATGTCCGCCGAAGACAATAACCATTGGATAAATACGGAAATGGCCCGGGAGTTCCCAGTGCAAAATTTTCGCGATTTAAGCGCAGAGAGTACTACTGTTGAACGCGCCAAGAGCGACTTTTCGCTGGAGGCCCTCGAGTCGGCTTTCGACCTGAAGGCTTCGGTCAGCTGTCTGCTCGGTGCAGGCGTCAAAGGACAATCCCAGGTGAAGATCGCCGGTTTTGGCGGGCAGGGTGTTCTAAGCCTGGGCATTATGCTTACTCAGGCGGCACAGGCGGCCTGTTGCCAAGTCTCCTGGTATCCCTCCTACGGGCCGGAACAGCGCGGCGGCACCTCGAACTGCTCGGTGATTATCTCCGATTCAGAGATAGGCTCGCCCATAGTATATAATCCCGACCTGCTGGTAGCCATGAACCTGCCTTCGCTGGAGCGCTTCAAAAACGATGTGAAACGCGGCGGCAGCATTATGTATGACGCGATAATCGGCGAGGTGGAGCTACCTGAAGGCGTGAAGGGCATCCCGGTGCCCGCACAGAAACTGGCCGACCAGGCCGGCAACTCCAGAGGAGCCAATACCATCATGCTCGGCGTAATGATGGCATTGGGCATTACCGGACTGCCTGACGAGGCTTTCGCAAAAGCACTCGAGGAGAACTTTGCCAAAAAACCAAAACTTATCCCGCTTAACCTGAAACTGCTCACTGCCGCCAAACAGTGGGTCAATCAAAACGTGAATTAGGACACTAAAAGACACCAAGACACACCCCGTCCAAAAAGGGTGCCATAGTAGCGCCTCTACGAGGCGCCGGTTTTGATGGCTGCCTGCACCCCAGGCTAAAGCCTGGGGTTAAGCATGGTTATGCGCCTACGGCGCAGATAGATACGATGTTTTGTAGTAAATTGTGCCGGGGATAAAACGGCTCGTTTCTGCGACACATTTCATCAGATGATTCTGATTTTCCTGTAGTGTTGACCCCGCCTGGTTAATCACAAAAACAAAATT
>JAAZIY010000118.1 GCA_012800625.1 Lentisphaerota bacterium | reverse complement strand
GCAAGGCCGAACGAAACCCGGGGTTAGCCCCCAAAAAACGATTTCATGCTTTCCCGTTTTCTCAAACGCATCTTCGATCTGGTTTTCGCTCTTTTAGCGGCCATTCTTCTGGCTCCGGTTTTTCTTTTGGCGGCCCTCATGGTCAAGCTCTTTTCACCTGAGGCTCCCGTACTTTTCAAACAGCGGCGCATAGGCTACAAAAACCGGCCTTTTATCATCTACAAGCTGCGCAGCATGAGCGATCAGCGCGACGAAAATGGTGTGCTGCTCCCCGATGAGCAGCGCCTGAAACCCTGGGGGAAAATTCTCCGCGCCAGCAATCTAGACGAATTGCCGCAGATTTACCACATCATCCTGGGACAGATGTCCTGGATTGGCCCGCGTCCCTTGTTGCCGCAGGAGATGCAAGTCATGCTCCCTGAGGAGCAGGAGCTGCGCCAATCTATGCCGCCGGGTATCAGCGGCTGGGAGGCGGTCAACGAGGGCAAGTCCCAAAACCGCCGTCAAATGGCGGAGTTCGACCTCTATTATGTGCGCAACTGGTCGCTGCTCTTTGACCTAAAGATATTCTTCAAGACCCTGTTTATAGTCCTTCTCAAGCTGCGTCCCGCCGATGCGCTGCGTGCCCCCAAGCTCTCCGCCCAGGAGATCATCAGCGCGGACTCCGAGCCTGTCACTCCGCCAGACCCATGATAGTATCCATCCATCAACCTGATTACATTCCATATCTGGGCTTGTTTTACAAGGTCAGCTGCTCCGACATCTTCGTTTTTCTTGACGATGCACAATACTCCAACGCCAATGTGCACGACTGGAACCGCATCAAGACCCCGCAGGGCGAATACAAGCTAAAGATACCCGTGGACTATGCTTTTGGCGACCCCATCAACCAGGTGCGCCCCAAAAACGAACTCAAATGGCGCGAAAAGCACCTGCGCACCCTCGAGATGAATTACGCCAGAGCCTCGCACTTCAGCCAGCTCTTTCCGCAGTTTTCCGACTTGCTCATGGCGGACTACGCCAGCCTGGCTGAACTCAATATGGCCATCAGCAAATGGATTTTCAACGGCTTTGAATTCAAAGTGGAAATCCTGCGCAGCTCAGAAATGGGACTGCACAGCTTGCGCGAGGCGCGCGTCATTGATATCTGCCTGCAACTAGGCGGACACAAATACATTTCCGGCCACGGAGCCAAGGCCTACCAAGTCGAGGCAAATTTCAATGCCCGGGGGCTAACGCTAGCATACACCGATTTCCAGCCCATAGAATATACCCAACTCTGGAATAAACAATGCGGCTTCCTCAAAAACATGTCGGTCCTGGACTACATCTTCAACTGCGGCTTCGACTGGCAGCAGATAGCGGAAAAAATCGCAGCTCAGAATTCAAGAGATAAGCTACCCTGATGGAAATTGGCAGCTTCATTGAAATGCAGTTCGCCCGAGGCCTGGAATATTATCAGGGCGAAAGCTTCGCCGGACTCTCCATAGCCAGGCTCAACAGCGGCAAGGCCGGCATCCTGCATGCTTTTCGGCTCACTGGCTGCAAAAGACTATGGCTGCCGCTCTATCTTTGTGACTGCGTGCGTGAACTCTTTCGGCGT
>JAAZIY010000117.1 GCA_012800625.1 Lentisphaerota bacterium | reverse complement strand
TTTTTAGGCTATTTCATCGAATTTTTCCGTTTTATTCGACTACCTTTTCCCAACAAACCAAAACGGGCAAACGGCTTATGCGGCGCCGCATAAGCCCTTAGTGTGTCTTCGTGTCTCTTCGTGCCCCCTTAGTGTCCTCCCCCTTCGTGTCTAAAACCCTGTCAGGCACCCTTTTTGGTGGGAGTCTGGATTGAGACGCGAAAAAACAAGCGACAGGCAAAAAATGACTGGCAAAAAGCTGTTTATACTATATATTAAGTAGTCTCACTTTTTTAGCAAATCGACAGCCTGCAAGCCCTATAAAATAAACCCTGCCCAAAATTTTTTGAGCCATTAAAGTGCTTTTGAAGGCTTTTTGGACGGGGGCTAAATTACAGTTAAGGAATATAGATGTCCAACTCAGAATTCGACTCTGCACAAGAGCCTCACAAGGGTCAAAAACCCCCGGTCGCCGTACAGAACGGCGGCAACTCGGACTACAATGCCAGCCAGATAACCGTCCTCGAGGGCCTCGAGGCGGTGCGCAAACGCCCCAGTATGTACATAGGCGACACCGGCGAGCGCGGCCTGCACCACCTGGTGTACGAAGTGGTGGACAACAGCATAGACGAGGCCATGGCCGGATTCTGCCATAATATCTCGGTGGAAATCGGCTTTGACAACAGCATCACGGTGAGCGACGACGGGCGCGGCATTCCGGTTGACATGCATCCCATAGAGAAGAAGCCGGCCTGCGAGGTGGCCCTCACCATGCTGCACGCCGGCGGCAAGTTCGACCATAACGCCTACAAAGTCTCCGGCGGACTGCACGGCGTGGGCGTCTCCTGCGTGAACGCCCTCTCGCAATGGCTCAGCCTTACCATTTACCGCGACGGCCTGCAGTACCAGATGCGCTTCGAGCGCGGCGAGACCGTCGAGCAGCTGAGCAGCAAGGAGGGGGACGGGCGCAGCGGCACCACGGTCAGGTTCATGCCCGACCCGCAGATATTCAATAGCACCGAGTACAAATGGGACATCCTGGCCAACCGCCTGCGCGAACTGGCCTTCCTCAATGCCGGCGTGCGCATCACGCTCACCGACCAGCGCGGCGAAAACCCGCGCGAGGAGCTTTTCTGCTTCGCCGGCGGGCTGCGCGAGTTTGTCGACCATCTCAACCGCGGCAAGAACGCATTGCACGAGGTCATCAATTTCGTCACCGAGCGCGATGAGGTCGAGGCCGAGATCGCCATGCAGTACAACGACTCCTACTCTGAAACCATATACAGCTATGCCAACCACATCAACACCATCGAGGGCGGCACGCATTTGACCGGCTTTCAGCAGGCCATCACGCGCTCGCTGAACAACTATGCCAAAAGCCTGCCGGCCTACAAAAACGAGCCCGCGGTCACCGGCAGCGATGTGCGCGAGGGCTTGGCCGCGGTGATCAGCGTCAAGGTCAAAGACCCGCAGTTCGAGGGGCAGACCAAGACCAAGCTGGGCAACAACGAGGTCCGAGGCATAGTTGACTCGATTGTCTACTCCACACTCAACACCTACTTTGAGGAGCACCCCAAGGAAGCCCGCCTGATCATCGAGAAGTCGCACAGCGCCGCCCGAGCCAGGGAGGCGGCGCGCAAGGCTCGCGAGGCCAGCCGCAGCAAAAACCCACTGGGTATCAACCCGCTGCCCGGCAAGCTCAGCGACTGCTCCGAGAAGAATCCGGCGCTCTGCGAGCTGTTTATCGTCGAGGGCGACTCCGCCGGCGGCTCGGCCAAGCAAGGACGCAACAGCCGCTACCAGGCCATCATACCCATACGGGGAAAGCTTATCAACGTGGAAAAGGCGCGCCTGGACCGCATGCTCAACAACCTGGAGATACGCACGCTGATCACCGCCATAGGCTGCGGCATAGGCGTGGAGGAGTTCGACGTCAGCAAGGCCAGATACCACCGCATCGTCATTATGACTGACGCCGATGTGGACGGCTCGCATATCCGCACTCTGCTGCTCACCTTCTTTTACCGCCAGATGCGCCCCCTGCTCGAGGCCGGCTATATCTATATCGCCAAGCCGCCGCTCTTCAAGGTGACCCGGCGCAAACACGAGCAGTATGTCGAAAACGAGGACAAGCTCGACAGCATACTGCTGAAACTGGGCCTGCAGGATGTCAAGCTGAGCCTGCCCGGAGGGGAGGACCTGGCGCCCGACCAGATCAGCGAACTGGTGCAGACCATCAGAGAGTTTCTGCGCCTGGCCAATAACAACCTGCCGCGCTACGGACTCTCGCCGCAGAGCTATTTTGCCCAGCGCAAGCAGCAGGGCCAGTTTCCCCTGGCACAAGTGGCCATACGCGAGCTGGACGGCTCGATCAGCAATCAGTTCGCCTTCAGCAAAGAAGAACTGGAAAATATCGTTATCGAAGCCGAAGAGCGACTGAGAGCCGAGGACGAAAGCGAGGAACCGGAGAGTCTGCATGCGGACGGAGTAGCCGAAACGCAAGGTGAAACCGAAGACCTGCCCCCGCAGCTGGACGAAAACGGCGACCTGCTCAGCGAAGAACCGCAAGAAGCCCATGCCGACATTAACATCGTCAAGATACCGGAGGCCAATACTTTCAAGGCCCTGGAAGAAAGGCTGGCCGGCTTCAAGCTGCGCAGCGAGGACCTCTTTGGCGACGAAGAACCAGTAATTCGAATGCGCGTCAAAGAACAGGAGCAGGAGCTGAACAGCCTGGAGCAGCTGTATGAGGCCATCACCGGCATAGGAAGGCAAGGACTCTACATACAGCGCTACAAAGGACTGGGTGAAATGAACCCAGATCAGCTCTGGGAAACTACGATGGATCCAGAACGACGCAAGATGATCAAGGTCACCCTCGAAGATGCCGTGGCCGCTGAGCGCCTCTTTGTGCTGCTCATGGGTGAGCAGGTCAGCCCCAGGCGCGACTACATCGAGCGCTTTGCCGAATCGGTCAAGGACCTGGATATCTAACGCGAATTTATCAGCTTAGCCTGCCAAAAGCCAGCCTGTCTGCGCAATCAGCATAGAAAGAGTAAAGACTAACATGAGTGATGAAAACAGCAATTTGCCCGCGGATTCCGAGTTCGATTCCCAGAGCATAGCAAAGAACGACATACCCTACGCCATTGAAGACATTATGCACACGGCTTACCTGCAGTATTCCGTGAGCGCCAACGTGGGGCGGGCCATACCAGATGTGCGCGACGGGCTGAAGCCGGGCAACCGGCGCATACTGTACGCCATGCGTCAACGCGGCTTCGTCAAAAACAGCCCCTACACCAAGTGCGCCAAGGTGGTAGGCGAAGTCATCGGCAACTATCATCCGCACGGTGACGGCGCTGTCTACGACACCATGGTGCGCATGGCGCAAGACTTCTCCATGCGCTGCCCCCTGATAGACGGCCAGGGCAACTTCGGCTCGATTGACGGCGATTCGCCTGCCGCCTACCGCTATACCGAGTGCCGCATGGAAAGACTGGCCGAAGAGCTGCTCGCCGACCTGGAAAAAGAAACCGTTGACATGCGCCCCACCTTTGACGAGAAGGACGTCGAGCCTAGCGTGCTGCCGGCGCGCTTCCCCAACCTCCTGGTCAACGGCGCACAGGGCATAGGCGTAGGCATGGCCACCAATATACCGCCGCACAACCTGGGCGAGGTCATTGACGGCACCATTGCCGTGATCGATAACCCGCGTATCAGTATCCGGGAGCTGATGCGCCACATCCCCGGGCCGGACTACCCCACCGGCGGCACCATACAGGGGCTGCGCTCCATTATCTCGCTGTATGAAACCGGCAGAGGCTCGGTGAGGCTCAGAGGCAAGGCCGAGATCGAGGAAAACAAGGGACGCGAGAAGATCATCATCAGCGAGATACCTTACGCGGTCAACAAGGAAAACATGGTGATGAAGATCGCCGAGCTGGTCAGCGAGGGCCGCATCAGCGGCATCTCCGCCCTCGAAGACCTGTCCTCCTCCCGGGTGGGCATACGCATCGAGGTCGAGATCAAGCGCGGCCATGTCGCCAATGTGGTGCTTAACCAGCTCTACAGCATGACGCAGCTGGAAAGCGTCAGCGGCGCACAGTTCCTGGTGGTGGACCGCAACCGCCCGCGCACCATGAATCTCAAACAGATACTGGAGGCATACATAGACCACCGCGAAGAGGTGGTCACCCGGCGCTGCCTCTTCGAGCTGCGCAAGGCCGAGGAGCGCGCCCACATCGTTGCAGGCCTGCTTATCGCCCAAGCCAACATCAACGAAGTGGTGCAGACCATCCGCGAGGCAGCCAACCGCGAAGAGGCCGCCGCCAGGCTTATGCAGCGCTTCGAGCTTTCCGAGCGCCAGACCAAGGCCATCCTCGAGATGCGCCTGTATCAGCTTACCAGCCTGGCCGTCGATGAGCTGCAGGCCGAATATGACAAGCTCAAGGACGAGATCGCCCGCCTGAAGGCCATCCTGGCCTCCAGACTGGAGATCATGCACATAGTCAAGGAGGAGCTGCTCGAGGTCAAGCGCAAGTATGCCGACGCGCGTCGCAGCATGATAGTGCCCGGCGAAAACGATATAGACCTGGAGGACCTGATCGCGCGCGATATCTGCGTCATCCCGCTATCGGCCACCGGCTATATCAAGCGCGTGCCGGCCAGCGAATACGAAGCGCAACATCGCGGCGGCAAAGGCGTGCGCGGCATGCGCACCAAGGACGAGGACTATGTGAGCCTACTGCTCACCTGCTGCACGCATGACATCATCATGTTCTTCACCAACAAGGGGCAAATGCGCTGGCTGAAGGGCTACGAGATACCCGAGGGCACCAGGGACAGCCAAGGCAAAGCCCTGGTCAACCTGCTCGAACTGCAGGAAGGCGAAAAAGTGCGCGCCATGATACCGGTGGCCGACATGGAACAGGGCGGATACGTGGTCATGGCCACCAAAAACGGAACCGTCAAGAAAACCGAACTGGCCGCCTTCAAACACCTGCGCAAACCCGGCATCATCGCCATTAAGCTGGAAGAGGATGACGACTTGATTGACGCGCAGCTGACCAGCGGCGAGGACGAAATACTGCTCTTGGCCGCCAATGGTATGGCCTGCCGCTTTGACGAAAAAGACATACGTAGCATGGGACGCAATTCCATCGGCGTGCGCGGCATGGAACTGCGGGACAGTGAGGGCAAACTGGCCTCCGAACTGGTCGCCATGAGCATAGTAGACCCCGAAGACGAGCTTTTGCTGGTCACCGCCCAGGGCATGGGCAAACGCGTCCCCATAGGACAGGGAAGCAATATTGTCGAGGATGAGTCCGAAGAAAATGTCGGCGAGACCCTCGAGGTTGACAGCAATCGACGCTTTAGGCGCACCAGACGCGGAGCCAAAGGCGTCATCAGTATCAGGTTGCGCGCAGGCGACTCCGTGGTGGCCGCCCTGCAGGTGCCGGCCAACTCCAAGCAGGAGCTCCTGCTGATCTCAGTAAACGGGCAGACCGTGCGCCTGCGCGTGCAGGATGTGCGCCTGGTGGGCCGAGCCGGCGTAGGTGTCATCGTTATGCGCCTATATGAAAACGACTTGGTGGCCACCGCCACCATCGTCGACGAACTCAGCGAAGAGGAAATCGCCGCCAATCAGGCCAAGGCCGAGGAAGATGCCAACCTGGCGGTTATCGAGGCCCACTTCCAAGACAGGGAAAACCCGGCCCCGGCAAACGACGAAGACGAAGAACCCGACGAAAACGAGGAAACCGACCAGCCCGAATAAGCCCCCCCTTAGTGTGACTTCGTGTCCCTTCGTGTGCCTTCGTGTCCTCCCCCCTTAGTGTCCAAAAACTCCGCGCCCGACTTTTCACCCCATGTCTGATTCCAGCCACGAGCCAGTTCCGGAGCAACCCGGCGGCGGCCTGCGCGGGCCGATTTTCCACTCTCAGGACGTCTCGCGCAGCCCCGGCGTCTATGTATTCCGCAACAAGGGCGGCGAGGTTATCTATGTAGGCAAGGCCAAGAACCTGCGCAACCGCATGCGTTCCTACTTTGCCGCTTCCACCTTGCAGAAGAGCGATGCGCGTCGCCGCGCTCTGATCAACAGCATCTGCAGTTATCAGACCTTCGAGGTGGCCAGCGAAAACGAGGCTCTGCTGCTCGAAGCCCGTTTTATCAAACAATATCACCCGCGCTACAATGTAGACTGGCGCGATGACAAACGCTACTTGCATATCTGTCTGGACCTCAGCCAGCAATTCCCGCGCTTTGAGTTTGCCCGTCTGCGCCGCGATGACGGCAAACTCTATTTCGGCCCCTTTCCGCAGAGCCGCGCACTGCGTGAAATCGTGCGCATGCTCGAAATCCGCTATCATCTGCGCAGCTGCCAGGTGGCAGAGCCTAATCTCGAGACCAAACGGCATTGCCTGGAGCACATTATACGCGACTGCAGCGCTCCATGCAGCGGGGAGATCAGCGTCGAGGACTACCGCCGCCAGCTGGAATTAGCCATGCAGGTACTGAAAGGCGAGAGCGCCGCCGCCGAGCTGGCCAAGGAAATACAAGCGCAGATGCAGGCGGCGGCAGCCAAGCTGGACTTCGAGGAGGCCGCGCGCCTGCGTGACATGCTCGAAAATATCAAGACGGTGCTCGAACCTGGCCGACGATTTGTCAATCAGACCATTAGCAGCCGCAGCAGCCTGGATAATCGCGAGGGCGTAGAAAGCCTGCGAGAAGCTCTGGATATGCAGAAGCCGCCCTTGCACATAGAGTGTTTTGATATGTCAAATATTTCCGGCGTGCTAGCTGTGGGCAGCATGGTCAGCTTCCGCAATGGGCGCCCGGCCACCGGCGAATACCGGCGCTACCGCATCCGAGACAGCAAGGCAACCGACGACACCGCCTTCATGCGCGAAGTGCTGAAAAGAAGATACAGCAGGGTACTGCGCGAAAATCTGAAGCTGCCAGACCTCGTCGTGCTGGATGGCGGCGCCGGCCAGCTGGGCGCCGCGCTGCAAGTCTTCAGCGAACTGAATATGCCGCCCACACCCCTTATTGGACTGGCAGAAAAACAAGAGCAAATATACTTGCCCGGCATTAATCAGCCGCTGAGCTTGTCTTTGCAGAATCCAGGGCTTAAATTATTGCAGGCTCTGCGCGATGAGGCTCACCGCTTCGCCAACGCATATCACCGCGAGCTGCGAAATAAAAAAATCAGCAACTCGGTCTTGGCGGACATACCCGGCATAGGCCCTAAAAGGCAGCAGGCCCTGCTGCAGCATTTCGGCTCAGTCAAGCGCATTAGCCAAAAAAGCGCAG
>JAAZIY010000116.1 GCA_012800625.1 Lentisphaerota bacterium | reverse complement strand
GGCTCCTGCGGAGCCTCCGCGCCACCCTGGGTAAAAGCCCCCCCCGAATCCGGCGCCCTGTAGGGGCGCTACTAACGGCCTTTCGGCGTTATGACCTTTTTGAATAGGGGTCTACATACTGCCCAGAAACAACTCAACTTTAACAATTTAAATTTTCATAGTTCCTTCATGTATCTTCGTGTATCTTCGTGTATCTTCGTATATCTTCGTGCCCTCCCCCCTTCTTGTGTTTTCGGGGTTCAGCTGTTTACCGGCAAAAGATGCTGTATCTGTGCACAAGTTGTGAAAGAGGTTTTATATTTACAGGATACTCAATTTCAGTCACGAGGTGATTTCTTGCCGCGTTTTGCCTTCAGCAAAGGATATCGTTGGACAGTCGGTGACCTGCATTCTCATTCGGAACACTGCTCTGACGGGCAGGTCTCGGTTTTAGACCTGGTGAAGGCCTCCCGGCAATGGTGCGATTTCATCGGGATTTCCGGTCACGCCGTATATGAGGACAACTGGGGTGCGGGTCAGCATGGCGATATTTTACGCGCCCGCCAGCTTTATCCTGATATGCCTATCTTCCATACTGCCGAGCAGGAATTTCCGGTGCCGCGGCATTGTATGTTCATCACCACGCCGGATAACCGCGAATTGGAGTTGCAGCAGGAGCTGATACGGCGGTTTGACCGCAAGCAAGGCAATGTGGGAATAGAAAAGGCGCTGGAAGCACTGCGCTTTGTTGAAAAAAACTGGGGGCGCAACCGGGTTTTCATGGTCTTCAACCACCCGAATGCGCCGGATGTACCCCTGGACTCGCTGCTGCCGCTGGCTGAAGCCAACGGGGTCTTCAAGGTAATCGCCTGTCTGGACCGGGGCGAGCGCCGCGCAGAGCAAACCTGGGGAGTAAATACGGAATGGGACCGCCTGCTCTGCGCCGGACATCGGCTGTATGCGCGCTGCGGCTCGGATTTCCACCAGCATTTCAGCAAGGGGGGCCATGATTACTACCCGGGTGAATTCGTGCAGGATGTACTGCTGGTCAAGCAAAACAACTATGTTGATATCCTAAACGCCTATAGAAAAGGGCGCTTTTTCTGCATGTGCGGACACTGCATAGAGAATCCGGCCTTTGCGCTCAGGGCCTCGCCCTGCGGCAAGCGCTGTCAGCTGTCGCTAAGTTTCAAGGCTTTGAAGCCAATGCAGCAGATAGACATAATCAGCGAGGGGCGCATATGCGCCTCATTCTACGATGTTATCGGGGATTTTTCTTTCCGCGGCGATTTTCCGGCGGGCAGTTATTTCCGTGTGCGCGGTGCCGGCCAGCCTTCCCAACGCCCCTACAGCGAGGGCGAATATCAGCCGGTCTTCCTGCTTAATCCACTGTTTCTTTGACAAGGATACCCTTCATGATTTTAACCCGTCCCCTGCATAGTCCGGAGTTTTACCAGGCTCATGGCCTTGGGGTTGAAACCCATATCACGCGCTACGACATACTGCCGAATTGGCCGCAATATATTCCTTTCACCTACGGAGTGCATCTGCCTTACGCCGGCATGAACCTGGCGGCTTTGGACGACGAGCTGCGGCAGCAGTCCCTGGCCAAGCTCGAGTCCGCCTTTGACGAGGCCCTGCGCTATCCGGTAGACCGCATGGTGATGCATACCATAGGCATAGAACGCGAACAGGATGAGATCGTGGGCAGCTATGACAGAATGATAAGCGCACTGCAGAGCTTTGCCGATTATGCCGCCCGCCAAAAAATCATCTTGTGCATAGAAAATCAGCTTATGCCCAGGCCGGAAAGACGCGCCATCTTCGGCTGCACGGCAAAAACCTGGCTGCAAATACATAAGGATGTGGCTCGCGACAATGTGATGCTCACCCTGGACAGCAGCCACGCCTCCACCTCGGTGGCCATTTTTGACAGCTATGAGGAGAGAATCACCCGTCTCTATGACTACCTGGCGCAGCCTGAACTAATAGGCCGCATACATTGGTCGGACTCGAGACTGAAAAACCAGGAGGCTCTCTATCATGATATGCACCTGGTTCCGGGTAAAGGCGACCTGCCTAGGGACTTTCACCGCAAAATCAAGGCCTTGGACGTCATCAAGCTGCTTGAACAAAAATGCAGCGAGGAAGAAGTACTCGAAGGACTCAAGTTCATCGAGACACTTTAGCGGCGGCAAGGAAAACCGGAGCTTTGAACACAGGAACAGTGAAAACTGAAGACTTGCTACTCTTATGAAAGACCTTTTTTTTACGGCTTTATCATCTTGTCCGGCGGACTATGTCGAAATCCGCTATGAGTATTTTGATGGCACTGAGCTAAGCTATCGCGGTGCTGAGCTTGAGACTGCCGGCAGCAGCCGTCGCGGCGGCGGCATAGTGCGCGCCTGTGTGAAAGGCGGCTGGGGCATCTGCGAGTTTGTCAGTCTGGACAATCTGCGCCAGAAGGTACTGGAGGCCTGTGCGGACGCCGCCTTGGTTGGCAAGGAAAAAACTCTGCTTGCCGACTATGAGGCACTGCCCGATGTTGTCTCCAAGGCGGCCTTCATCAATGATTTCCGCGGGGTCTCCTATAGTGACAAGCTGGCTCTGATCAAGTCCTACAACGAGCAGATACTTGGCGCCAACCATGATATCGAGTCCAGCCTGGTAAATTACACCGAGCGTTTTCGCCAGGTTTATTTTGCCTCGACGCGCGGCGTTTACCACTACAAAGAGCTGCCCCAGGTTATTTTGGCTATGAGCGCCATCGCTCGCAAAGGTGAGCAGGTGCAGCGCAGTTCGGAGAGTTTTTCTTCGCAGGACGACTACAGTGTGGTCTTAAACCGGGAAACAGCTGCGGCTGAAATCTCACAACGTGCCAGCGATCTGCTCAAAGCGCCAAAATGTGAAGCCGGGCGGCATACAGTTATCCTCAGGCCGGATTTTGCCGGTGTATTCATACACGAGGCTTTTGGCCATCTGAGCGAGGCCGACTTTCTTTTCGAGAATGAGCCTATGCGCAAGCTGATGCGTTTAGGGCGCAAGGTAGGCGTAAAAGAGCTTAACGTGGTTGATGACGGCAATATGCCCGGAATGCTGGGCAGTCAGCCAGTGGACGACGAGGGCACGCCGACGCAGTGCACTGAGCTTATACGCGAGGGCGAACTGGCCGGGCATCTGCATTCTTTGGAAACAGCTGGCAAGATGAAAGCCAGACCCAGCGGCAATGCCCGTAGCATAGGAGCCGGACACAGCCCAATAGTGCGCATGACTAACACATACATCAAACCAGGCAAGCTTAGCAAGGAAGAACTCTTTGCCGGAGTCGAAGACGGCGTGTATGCCTGCGGATTGTACGGCGGACAAACAATGATGGAAATGTTCACTTTCTCGGCGGCACACGCCTTCCGCATACGCAATGGCGAGATCGCCGAACTGCTCAGAGACGTGGTGATGAGCGGCAATGTCTTCGAGACCTTGAACAATATAGACGGCATCGCCAATGACCTGAGCATCATTAATCGCGGCGGCGGCTGTGGCAAAGGCGGGCAGTCGCCTTTGCCGGTAACCTTCGGCGGACCGCATCTGCGCATCCAAGATGTGCTTATCGGCGGATAAAGCCCAATAAACTTCGTGTGCCTTCGTGTGCCATAGACCACGTCCAAAAAGGTCATAACGCCGAAGAGCCGTTAGTGGCGCCCCTACAGGGCGCCGGATTCAGGGGGCCTTTACCCAGGGTAAGCGAGGGCTCCTACGGAGCCTCGCTTACCCTGGGCTGTATTAGGTTGCCCCTTCGGGGCACCAGGAGACTGATTCCCAAGAAAAAATTGAAATTTTAGCTGAAAATTTGCGTTTTTCATGCTATTTCATCGAATTTTTTTGTTTTGTCTGACTCCCTTTTCCCAAAAAACCAAAACGGGCAAGCGGCTTATGCGGCGCCGCAGGCGCTGCATAAGCCCTTCGTGTCCCTTCGTGTCCTCCCCCTTTCGTGTGTCTTAGTGTCCAAAGGCAGGAGTCTGTTTTTAGGAGTATTTGATGTCTTTTTTCAAGCAGAAGCAGATCAATCAGATAGAATCTTGTTTGGCTTTGGCCCTGAAGCGCGGTGCCAGCGGCGCTGCTATTGCAGCCAACTACGAGGAGGCCTATGCCTGCGGTTTTGCCGCCGGACGGTTGAAACACACCGGGACCAGCGAGTCTCTGCGCTATAAAATAGAGGTGATCCGCAATGGTAAACGCGGTTCGGCCAGCGGCAATATATTCAGCGAGCTAGACAAGATGCTGGAGCGCGCCCTACTGTTGGCTGACAATGGAGCCAAGGCGAATTTTCAAAGCTATCCGGAACCAGGCAAATACGTGCGTCTGAAACAAAATAGCAGCAGTGTCAGCCAGCTGACTAGGGAAAAGCTAGTCCAGGACTGCACCACTCTGGTATCTGGCTTGAAAGAGCTTGATGCCGAGATGGACATTGACGCCGGAGCAAAACGCAGCCAGAGCCAAAGCGTCTTTGCGCATAGCGGCGGATTCTTAAAAAAATACAATTACAGCCAATGGTCATTGGGTGCCGGCTTCAGCAAGCTCAGCGGTGAGGACATGCTTTTTGCTGGTCGCGGTCGTTCCTGGGGCAAGGTAAATTCGCTTTATGATCTATCCTATCTGGGCGGCAAGCTATCTGAGGACTACCATAATGGCAGGCGCCTGGTCGAGTTTGGCGGGGGCACCCTGCCGGTAGTACTTTCGCCCTCTCTGACCATGCAGTTTCTATCGCCTTTGATTGGCGCTTTGAACGGGCGCAATGTTTACAAAGGGGTGTCGCCGCTGAAAGAGAGGCTGGGCAAAAAGGTTTTCAATGCGGCCTTGCAAGTCAGGGACGAGCCGCATATAGACTATGCCCCGGGTTCGAGCAGCTTTGACAGCGTCGGCCTGCCAACCAGACCCGCCTTGCTTATCGAAGACGGCGTGGTGCGCATGTTCATGTATGATTACGACACGGCGCAGCTGGCCGGACAAAAACCCAGCGGCCACAGAAGCTGTGCCCCATACAATGTGCGCCTGCGACCCGGAAAAATCCATTCCCGGGAAATGCTGGCCAATTGCACAGAAGCGGTATACATACAGTCATTGCTGGGCTTCGGCCAGAGCAACCTGGCCAACGGCGATTTTTCCTGCAACCTGGCTGTGGCTTACCTGGTGCGTAATGGCGAAATACAAGGACGCATTAAAAATGCCATGATCGCAGGAAATATCTTCGAACTCTTTGCCGGAGACCTGCAGATAAGCGCAGACCTGGAGCCAAATTCGCAAATGCCGCACCTGCTTTTCCCAAATATGAACATAGCTAGCAAGAGCAGATAGTTTTTTTGGACACTAAGACACACCGCGTCCAAAAAGTCTTTGAGACACGAAGACACACCAAGGGGGAGGACACGAAGACACACCAAGGCACACTAAGATAGACCGCGTCCAAAAAGGGGGGAATCGTAGCGCCTCTACGAGGCGCCGG
>JAAZIY010000115.1 GCA_012800625.1 Lentisphaerota bacterium | reverse complement strand
TGAAGCGCCGCCCGAACTGAGCTGCCGCAGCTGCAATATCTGCAAGCTGGGCAAATAAGCAGCGCAAAGCCCCTTTGAGACGAAGACGACTTGCTCTGTGCCTTCGTGTTTTTTAGTGTGCTTTCGTGTCCAATATAACTATTTGCGCAGGTCCGCCTGCCGTCTTTGCTCGAGTCGCCGCTCTATGCCGGCCTCGAGCCTCTCTATGGTTTTTCTCTTATACTGCGGTTTCCAGGCGAGGGCCTCGGCGTAGACCTCAAACATAAGGCGCACAAAGCCGGCGTCCGCCCCGGTTCTGCGCGCCGAATATCCCAACTGCGCCAGATTGCGCCGGCTGCGGCTGAAGGCCAGCCGCCCGCACTTCTTGCTGCGGTCATTATCCAAATAAATAAGATTACCCTGCTTGTCCAGGCAGAGATTGCGCATAATGCAGTCGCCGTGCACAAAGCCGGCCTGATGCAGCCTGGCGATCTGGCTACCCAGCAGTCTGGCCAGCCGCGTTTTCTCTTCCAAGCTCATATCGCCGAACAACTCGTCAAGCGCCTTGGCCTGCACATCCTCAGTGATAAAAACATCCTGGGGATAACCCAGAAAGCCGCGCCGCCGTATGGCTAAAACCGGTAGTGCACAGTGAAACCCGGCCTGCAAAAGCTTTTGCGAAACGCGCCAGGCAGCCAAAGCCCGGGAGGGACGCAGAACCCACTTCAAAAAACTGCCCGGAGCACGCCCGCGCAGGGAGGCGTCAGTCAAGGCCAATATTTCTTTGACATACAGCCGGCCCTGCGCGGTCTCCACCCTGCTAACCTGGCGCGAGCGATGCTCGACCACAAGCTCGCCGGGGTTCGCGCTGCGCCAAGCCTCATAGTCAGCCAAAAGCTCGCTCCATTGCTCGGCGACCAGGCCGCGCCAGCCATTGCTGGAATACGCCAGCTCAGTCTGACTCTGTAGCTCAAAACCATCCATAGTGCAATCTTGGTGTAACTTAGTGTATCTTGGTGTGTCTTCGTGTCCTGATTCCCTTGTTAGGCAGGGCCTACCTGGCTTCTAGTGCCAGTTTTATTTCTGCACAAATCCAGTCCGGCATATTTTCCTCGCTCTCGACCACTATGCTTTGCGCTCCAGGGTGCTGCCTTTTGAACCAGGTCAATTGCCGGCGCGCGTAGCGCAGGGTGCGCTGGCTCAGTAAGTCTAGCAGGGCCAGGTCTCCGCCGGGCGCGCCCTGGCGTTGAAACTCGATTATGTCCCTATACCCCAGGGCCTGCCTGGCTGTGGGGCTTTGCAACAGTCCCTGCTTCTCGAGCTGCAGTGCCTCCCGCACCCAGCCGGCGGCCAGCATGGCGGCACAGCGCTGGCGTATGCGTTGCTTGAGCAGGCTCGAACTGGGCAAAATACAGAACTGCCGGAACCCCGGGCCGGGCTGTGGTGCCCCCGCTTGCAGCTCCCAGGGCGCTTGACCGCAAAGCTCGAAAACTTCGCAGGCGCGCAGCAGGCGCCTCGGGTTGTTATAAATCTCCGCCGGCAATTGAGCGCCGCCCAGGCCTTCCTGCAATGAGCTTAGCAGCCGCTCGCGTCCGCCGGGCTGTTGCAGCTGCGCCTGCAAGGCAGCCGCCAGTTTTTTATCGGCGGGCAGCATATTGTAGCCGTAAACCAGGGCCTTGGCGTAAAGCCCGCTGCCGCCCACCAACACGGCAGCCTTGCCGCGAGCATATATCGCCTCGAGCCTCTCCTTGGCCAGCAGGCAAAACCGGTTGGCGTCATAGCGCTGCTCTATTTCCAACTCGTCGATCAGATGATGCCGCAGCAGACCCAGCTCTCTGGCGCTCGGCTTCGCCGTGCCTATGTCAAGCCCCTTGTAGACCTGCATCGAATCGCAGGAAATGATCTCGGCATCGTAATGCAGAGCCAGCTCCAGGGCAATCTGGCTCTTCCAGCTTCAAGTAGGACCAAGAATCACAATGCATTGACCGGCAAGTGACATATTCAAGACCTGGCAACGGGCTTCTTTTTACATAACTCAAAAAAAGTGTAGAGCAGCATAAAAACCACCGAGCAACTGATGGCGGCATCGGCAATATTGAAGGCCGGCCAGGAATAGCGGTAGTCGCGAAAATAGAAAAACAAAAAGTCCACCACCGAGCCTCTGAAAACCCGGTCGTATAAATTGCCGGCTATGCCGCCGGCGAGCAGCGCATAGGCATAGGCCAAAGGCCGGCGCCCTTCATGCAAGTGCCGGAAAAAAACGATGATGCCCAGCAGTGCCAGACAAGAGACCAGAGCCAATAAATAAGTATGCTCGGCAAAAAGCCCCCAGGCTGCGCCGCTGTTTCTAAAGTGCACCAGGCTGAAATAACCCGGTATCACATGATAATATATCTTGCCAGGCTCAGGCAGATACCTGGTCACCAGAAATTTGCTGAACAGGTCCAAAACCAGGACCAGGCCGGCCAGCCACAGCGCAGCACCCCGAAATAAGCTCTGGCAAGCCCTTTCAGCGCTGCCCTGCTCTGCCAAGGCCTCCTGCTGACTGTCTGCCTTAACGGTAGTCATCCGAATCCGCTATGCCCTGCTCTTCGCGAAGACTCTTGCAGTCTATGCACAAGCGAGCGTAAGGCTTGGCCTTCAAACGCAGCTCGCTGATCGCCTTGTGACAATCCTGGCAGATGCCGTAGGTCTGGTTCTCGATGCTGCGCAAAGCCATGGCGATAACATCGAGCTTCTTGGCGTCTTCAGACATGATCTGAATGCCGGTCTCGCGGATAAAATCGTCGCTGCCGATCTCGGCGCCCTCGTCGCCGGCCTGGCGGGAAGACTCGAGATGCACCGAGGAGTGCCGCAGCCGGCTAAGAATGCTTTGACGCTCACGAAAAAGTATGTCCCGAAATTCGGAAAGCTGAGCATCGCTAAAACTAGACTTGACAACCGTATTTTTTTTCCTGGCCATGCCGTGCCTCCCGAATAGCTGACAAAAACAGACGCAACCTTGCTCTTGAAGCCAGGCTCCAACGCAGGGGAATAAAGACCGAAAACATAAAATAATACCTGCCTATACTTTTACAAGCAGAATTCCGCCAGCAAAGGCATGTCTCGCCGTTCAAAATCCTGCCAGATTGACTTTTCCGACGCGAGGAGGCGCCAAGCAGGAAATATTCTGTGCCGCCCTCACACTCTCAAAGCCCGCCGTAGCGCCTGCTACGGCTCTCGTACTCGGCCAGGGCGGCCAGCAGCTCCTCCTTGCCGAAATCCGGCCAGCACTTGTCGCTGACATATATTTCACTGTAGGAAAGCTGCCAGAGCAGAAAATTACTGATGCGCAGCTCGCCGCCAGTGCGTATAAGCAACTCCGGGTCAGGAAGCTCAGGAGCATAAAGATATCTTTGAAAATCAGCCTCGCTGATGCGCCCGGCTCGCCGCGGCTCCTGCAAGATGGCGTTGACCGCATCGACGATCTCGGCTCTGCCGCCGTAGTTCAGCGCGATATTGAGGATTAGGCGCGAATTGCCCGCGGTTGCCTGCATAGTCTTGTGCACGCTTCTGCGCACCAGGGCCGGCAGCTGGTCAATGCGCCCCATGCAGCGCAGGCGCACGCCATTTTCCTGCATCTCGGACAGGCGTTCGTCGCTGTACCTGGAAATCAGCCCCATGAGGAAATTCACCTCCGCGGCTGGCCGTTTCCAGTTTTCAGTGCTGAAGGCATACAGTGTAAGTATTTTCACGCCGAGTTCGGCGGCTGCCTTGGCAATCACGGATATCTGCCTGGAGCCGGCCTCGTGCCCCTGGCTGCGGCTCAGCCCCCTGGCCTGGGCCCAGCGCCCATTGCCGTCCATTATAATGGCGATATGCTGTAACATGGATATGCTTTGAAAAAATATGCTGATGTAACAATGGCCAGGTTTTTGAAGACAAAATTACCTGAAAACGCAAATTTTTGGCCGCAATGCCCCTTTTAGACGAAGCGCCTTGGTGTGCCTTAGTGTTTCTTTGTGTGTCTTAGTGTCCAAAATCCTGCCAGGACATCTTTTTGGACGCAGCCTACTATGGTTGTCCCTTGTTTGTTTTCAGTTTCTGCAGCATATCGGCGCATATGTCCTCGGCTCTGAGGCCATAGTGTTTGCGCAGGGACTGCTCGTCGCCCTGCACAATGATCTGGTCGGGCCAGCCATAGTGCAGCAAGGGGGCATGCCTCAGGCCGGCCAGGGACTCTGCCAGAGCCGATGCCAGGCCCCCCGTGTCGCGGTGGTTCTCGATGCTCAGCATGGGCCGCTGCGCCAGGCTGCGGGCCAACTCCTGGTCAAAGGGGCTGATGAAACGCGCGTTGACCAGCATGCAGCTCTCGCCGGTTTCAGCCTCATAAAGCTCGGAAACCCGGAAGGCGGTATCTATCTCCGGCCCCATGCTCCAGAGTACCGGGCCTGAGCCTGCCTGTATGACTTCCGCCTTGCCCAGTGCCAAATCCTGATGCCGCGGCAGATTTTTATGTCGCGCCCCCTTGCCTTTTGGATAGCGTATGAGCATGCTGCGGTTTTGTCCATAGGCGAAATGCAGCATCAGCTTCAGCTCCTCTTCATCTCTGGGCGCCATAATAGTCAAGCCCGGCAATGCTCGCAGGAAGCCCAGGTCATAGATACCATGATGCGTAGGCCCGTCCTCAACCACGCCGGCCCGGTCTATGATAAAGAGCACCGGCAGCTCGGCCAGCAGCACATCGTGGTAGATACAGTCCAAGGCACGCTGGGCAAAAGTGGAATAGAGCACGCAAACCGGGCGACTGCCGCCCAGTGCCAGACCGGCGGAAAAAACAACGGCGTGCTCCTCGGCAATGCCGACATCGTGGCAGCGCAGCGGAAACTCCTCCTGAAAGCGGCATAGCCCGCTGCCTAGCAGCATGGCCGGCGAGATAAGCTCCAGCTTCTCGTCTTGACTGGCCATTTGACAGAGCTGCTCGCAAAGCGTACCGGCAAAGCCGGCGGCCGCAGTGGCTTTAATTTTGCCCGTGTCGGTCTTAAATGCCCCCAGGCCATGATAGAGCGCCGGGTTCTTGCAGGCGTAGTCACAGCCCTGCCCCTTGCGCGTAATTACATGCAGCAGCACCGGGCCAGGCAGCTCCTTTAAAGACTGAAAAGTGCGCAGCAGCCCGGGCAGATGATGACCGTTGACCGGACCCAGATAACGATAGCCAAGCTCTTGAAAAAATATGCCGGGCGGCAAAAAAAGATACTTGATCGAGCTTTCCAGACGGCGCAAAACCAGGTAGCTTTTCTTCAGACTGGGCCAGCGGCGAAAAAAACGGCGCAACGAACGCTTGAAACGATTGTAGACCCCGCCGGAAATAATGCGGTGCAGACAGCGCGACAAGGCCCCGACATTTGCTGAGATCGACATCTGGTTGTCGTTGAGCAGCACAATCAGGTTCTCGGCCTCTTTGCCGCCGGCATTCAAACCCTCGAATGAAATGCCGTTGCCCAAGGAGCCATCACCCACCAGGGCGATCACCTTGCCGCCCCGCCCAGTCTTGCGCCTCGCCATAGCTAATCCGGAGGCCAGGGAGATAGCCGTGCCGGAATGCCCGGAAACGCCGCAGTCATAAAGCGATTCCTGCGGACTTGCAAAGCCGCTGCAGCCGCCGAAGCGCCTGAGTGAATCGCGAAAACTCTGCGCTCGCCCGGTGAGCAGCTTGTGAGCATAGGCCTGGTGCCCCACGTC
>JAAZIY010000114.1 GCA_012800625.1 Lentisphaerota bacterium | reverse complement strand
CTAAAGCGTGTACTACATACGTGGGACCTTTGGGACGGGAACGGGAGCGGGGAGCACGCTAAAGCGTGTACTACATACGTGGGACTTTTGGGGCTTGCGTTATAGCGTAGGCCCCAAAGGTCCCAAAAGTCCCACGCGTCGGACTAGAACATATACTTGACTGCGGCCGCGACGATATGCAGGTCGCCGCCGAATTTACCGCTGTTCTTGAAGTTGTCCGAGGCGTCGGTGGCATAGCGTCCGGCTCTGGAGTTGCGCAGCTTCAGGTAGCTGTAGGCGAAGTCCAGGCCCCAGTGGTCCTTCATATAGCCGAATCCCAGCGAGACCATATTGCGGTCGCTGTCGGGCATCTCAGGTGTGCGGTACTTGTCGTTGTCCGGCGACTTGTCATACATATAGCCGCAGCGCAGCACCCAGTTCTCGTTCAAATCGTAGGAGGCGCCCAGACGGAGTGACCAGACGTCGCTCCAGTCCTTCTTTTTGTCAGTATAGCCCTTCTGGTTGGGGCTTTCGTTGTAAGGCATCCTCTTCATCTTGATTTTCAGGCGGTCGTAGCTACTCCACTCGGTCCATACGGCGTCAAAGCTCAGCGTCAGCTTCTCAAAGCTGGTGTTGGCCACGCCGAAGCCCAGGCTGGCAGGCAGCTCAATGTCGGTCTTGCCGCCGCCGTTGCGGATGTAAAGCGGTGGGGGAACCATTTCCGGTGGAATCATTCCTTCATAATTACTCTTATATTCCCCCTTGTGTCTATATTTCGCATCGCCGTCGAATTTCAGCTTCACGCTGGACTGATAGGTAAGACCGAAGTTCCAGTCCTCATGCGGCTGATAGAAGGTCGACAGCGTATAGCCAATGCCAGTGGCATCGGCGCTTAAATAAACCTTGTTGTTGCCGGGGATGCTATACACCGGAATGCCTGGGATAACCTGCTGGTTGAGCTGTGCGCTTTGCTCATCTGTGGGAATATTCTTCGCAATCCGCGCCGTGCCGTAGACCAGGTTGATACCGGCGGCGAAGGAAAGCTCGTCAGTGGCCTTCCAGACCAGGTTGGGCGTAAAGTAGATGCAGCGCAGGTTGGTATAGGTGGCCAGGGTGGACTCCACCCAGTCGTTGTCCCACTCCGTGATCATGCCGTAGGGGGCGTTTACCGACAAGGTCAGGGTCAAGTCATTCTCCAAAGGCAGGATGCCATAGAAATACCCGGTGGGCCGCAGGCGCTTCTGCATCTTGGCATTGCCCAGCTCCGAACTGTAGTCCATGTGCAGCAATAGCCCGCTGGCGCCGGCCATCAGGCTAGGGGTCTCAATCGTCGAGGTCGAGGCCGGGTTGTACCAGGCGTTCGACAGCATGCCCGGGCGGCCAATCACCGAGCCGCCCAGCGACAGGGCCTCGGCGCTGCTCTCCGAATAAAGCTGAAAAGCGCCGCCGTAGACCACGGTGCAAAATGTGGAAAAAAGAAACAACGACAAGAAAACCGCGGAAATTCGTTTGCTCATGCCAAAAATCACCTTTCTCTAAATGAATAATAGCCGGGGAAAATAATAAAACTGCGCATACTATAATCAGCTTGACAGGACATTCAAGACATTTATACAAAAAATGTCACATTATTCTTTGTGTCTTGGCAATTGTATTTTTCCATCCAGGCTTTTGCGGCACTTCTGTGCTGCTTGGTCAGTGAGAAGTTTTCGTCCCGGCTTGAAGCTTACAAAGCCGGCGTTGCCTTGCTGTGCAAATTCTTGCCAGATTTTTTGAGGCATTTAGGTTATATTATGGTTCTTGCTATTTTCACGCATCAAGCGAAAGGCCAATCATGTTGCTTACTTTCCATTGTCGCAAAGCTGCGGCCTTGGTTTTTCTCTTTGCCATGCTCAGTCTCGGGGCGGCAGAAATAAAAAACATTATTTTTTTTCTAGGGCATGGTTTAGGCACGGAAAGCCTGGACCAGTTTCTGCAGCGTTATCCAGACAGCAACCTGGCCTCTTTGGGGGCGGCGACTTTAACTGACAGCAGCAATATAGACGGGAAAGCCAGTGACTGGGCTGCCGCATCAAGTGCCCTGGCCTGCGGTCAGAAAACCCGCAATGG
>JAAZIY010000113.1 GCA_012800625.1 Lentisphaerota bacterium | reverse complement strand
CAAATAAGCGGCGGGCTGTTTTTGGACACTAAGACACAGCGTGGCAGGCTAAAGAAAAGCGCAAGCCGGATATTACGGCTGCTATGCATCCCTGGTTTTTGGTTTTTCACTTTGGCCTTAGTCTGGGCTGAGCTTGAGGCTGCGGTTTATTTTCCCAAAAACCTGCTGACCAGTTTTTTTGCCGGCGCCTTTTTGCTCGGCTCTTTTTTCTTCACCCTGGTTTCGCGTCTGACCCCGGTCTATGTTTTCGGGCACGAGGCCACGCATTGGGTGCTGGCCAAGCTGTTCAGAAAGAAGACCGGGCGTTTTCGCTGCTATCTGAACCAGGGCTACGTCGAAATTGACCAGCCCAATGTCTGGATCATACTGGGACCATATTTCCTGCCCTTCTATTTTCTCATATTCACCGGACTTTGGGCTTTGCTCAACCTGCTCTGGCCCGATTTTATGCTGGCCTATTACCCGGCAGGGGCGGCATTGCTGGGACTGAGCTACTCATACCACCTGGTGCTGACCATCATCGCCCTGAGCAAAGGACAGCAGGACCTGAAAATCAACGGGACCTGCTTCTCAATGTCGCTGATCATCAATATCAACGTATGCCTCTTCTTCCTGGCTACCCTGACGGTCAGCAGAATGTGGAAACTGGGAATGAGCATACTTTATGACAAAATCCTGGCCCTGGCAAAAATATGCCTGGCCGAGCCGGCGGCATACGTCATCGAAGTAATAAACAAATACAGCGCCACCCCATAGGCATGAAACTTAGTGTGTCTTGGTGTGCAAGCAGGGTTTTCGGGTCAAAACACCGGACAATCACAAAAAAAACGGCTTTTTCAGCCTTTTTTAGCCTTTCCGACTTGCCCAAAACAAATTATGATGTAACTTGAATTAAGGTTAGCAATAAGTTTCGTTTTGTTTGTCGCTCCAGGCGAGTGAGAGAGGCAGTGGAAGAGGGAGTTTTGCTGGCCTGACCTTGTCAAAGGCGCCTGCTGCCCCTGACTGGCTTTGGACTAGACCCTGGGTGCCCGCCGGCTGCGCAAAAAAATTTTGCCTCGGTTCTGGCTGGCAGTTAATTACGGTTCAAAAAAAAGGATGCTGAAATGGAAACCTCGACCATCATTCGTGTAGTCATTATGGCGATAGGCGCCATTATTGCCATTGTTGGCATGAACAAGTCCAAGTCCGGTGCGGTATGGGGTCAGCCCCTGGCGGTCTGCGGCGCCATCTTGGCGATCATCGCTGCGCTCTGGGGCATCAAGCGCACCATCGCCGGCGATGACATGAAAGAGGCCAGAAACCGGGAAATTGAGTATCAGCGCATCCAAACCAGGGAGCTGGGCAAGTACCTCGGGGAAAAATTCGCCGGCTCGAAAGTCCTTATCATTGTCGACCCCATGCTGCGCTTTGACACCTGGGGCGCGCCCATCACCCGTGAAGACCCCATATTAGACGGTCTCAAACAGGGCCTGGGCAACAAATTGACGATCAGTGCCGAGGTCTTCCCTAAAATGCCGGTGCGCGAAAAACCCGCTCCGGTAGAAGGCCCGGACGGCGAGATGATGGAGCCTATGGACGATATGATGGAGCCTATGGAGATGTGGTTCACCGCCGACAAATTCAAGGAAATCCTGCCTAGCAAGGACAGCTACGACATTCTTATCTCCCTGGTCGGGCTGCCCAGCCAGGGCAATGTGGCCTCCGTCATGCGGGACCTGGCCGGCAAGAAGCTGGTCTTGGTTGGCGGCGACACCATGATGATGGGGCGCATGTTTGCCGCCGGCGCGAAGGCCGCCGCGCATGGGCCGGTAATGACTGCCGCGGTGACCTACAACCCCAAGGCCGTATATGATGACAAGCCCATTCCGAGAGACCCCAAGGAGGCCTTTGACAAGCGCTATTTGCTTATCACGCCCGACAACTTTGAGGCTCTCAAAAACGAACACACTAATCTGTTCAGCTTTTAATTAATCTGGCCAACAACTACTGTAGGACTAACTTTCACCCGTCCGGACTAGGCTCTGGACGGGTGAATTGTCTTAAACTAGCCATGTCCATACCTATATTCACAGAGCAGCTGAAATTCCCCATAGTCTGGCAGACCAGTATCCTCGCCCTGGCCCAAACCGGGCGCAAAGAGGAGATCATGCTGGCCTTTGCCAGCTTGCAGCTGGAGCTGAAAAGCATCAGCCGGGGAAGAAAATCCAAAACGGCGCGATTGGAGGCCTGGCACATCAAGGCGGTCATACCAGACCGCCAGAGCTTCGAGGCCATAAAAAAAGCGCTGGCCGACATACCCGGAATAAAAGTAGTGCTCTGAAAATTCTTAGTGTGCCTTGGTGTGTCTTGGTGTGTCTTCGTGTCCAAAAAGGGGGGGGGAGAGCCTGGGACAAACTGGCATCTAGCCTATTGGCGTTAACTTAAGCCTGAAAATTGTTGTTCTCCGCCGGCTTTAGCCGGCGTATGTTCGTAGTTCAAGCTTTAGCTTGCGCTCTTAGCCGGCTT
>JAAZIY010000112.1 GCA_012800625.1 Lentisphaerota bacterium | reverse complement strand
TCGATACAAAGACCATCGAAAGAATTACCGACCATGAAAAAGGCCAGATTCTCAATTACCTCAAGATCACAGGGCTTCGTGTCGGACTCATCCTGAACTTCAAATACGCCAAGCTCCAGTGGGAGCGCCTCGCCCTATGAATTTCATCTGTGTCTATCTGTGTGAATCTGTGGTTCAATGGAGTTTTTCATGAATGCACTTGACCAGAAAATCAACACACACTTTCCGGGACTCGTTGTCCGCAAGGACCTCGTCAAGACGGTCAAGGGCAACGCCATCGTTCCCTCCTACGTGTTGGAATACCTGCTGGGCCAGTATTGCGCCACCAGCGATGAACTGACCATCCAGACAGGAATCGAGACGGTCAAGGAGATTCTGGCCAAGCATTATGTTCACCGGAATGAAGCCGGGTTGGTCCGCTCAAACATTAAGGAAAAGGGGCGCTACAAGGTCATCGATAAGATCAGTGTTGACCTGAACGACAAGAAGGATGTTTACGAGGCGCAGTTCTCCAATCTGGGCATCAAAGAGGTCCTTGTTGATTCCGGAACGGTAAAAAAGCACCCCAAGCTCTTGGTCGCTGGCGTGTGGTGCATTGCAGATCTGGAATATGAGTTTAGCGAAGACAAAAGCGCCAGTCCCTGGATCTTGTCGGCCCTTAAGCCGATCCAGCTCTCCCATTTCGATTTCGACGCTTACCTTGAAGCTAGGGCGCAATTCACGACCGACGAGTGGATCGACCTGCTGGTGCAAAGCATCGGCTTCAACCCGGAGATGTTCGGCAAACGCAGCAAGCTGACCCAGCTGCTCCGTCTGATCCCGTTTTGCGAACGTAACTATAACCTGATCGAACTTGGACCCAAGGGAACCGGCAAATCGCACATCTACTCGGAGTTCTCGCCGCACGGCATCCTGATCTCCGGTGGCGAGGTCACGGTTCCCAAGCTGTTCGTGAATAACTCTTCCGGAAAGATTGGCCTGGTCGGCTATTGGGATTGCGTCGCCTTCGACGAGTTTGCCGGAAAGCAAAAGCGTGTGGACAAGGCTCTCGTTGACATCATGAAGAACTACATGGCAAACAAGTCTTTCTCGCGGGGCGTAGAGACGCTAGGCGCGGAAGCATCCATGGTGTTCGTGGGCAACACTCAGCACACCGTGCCCTACATGCTCAAGCACTCGGACCTGTTTTGCGAGTTGCCCGACAAGTTTTACGACTCCGCATTTCTTGACCGCATCCACTTCTACATCCCTGGCTGGGAGGTCGATATCATTCGGGGCGAGATGTTCTCCAGCGCTTATGGCTTCGTGGTGGACTACCTGGCCGAAATCCTTCGCTCGCTGCGCAATCACGATTACTCGGACCGCTACAAGGAACACTTCTCCCTCTCCTCCGATATTTCGACGCGGGACCGCGATGGCATCAACAAGACCTTCTCTGGCCTGATGAAGATCCTTTTCCCGCATGGTGGAGCAAGCAAGGAAGAAGTCGAAGACCTGCTAAGGTTTGCGATTGAAGGCCGCAAGCGTGTCAAAGACCAGCTGATGCGCATCGACTCCACCTACGGCAAGGTCCACTTTACCTATCAAGACAGTGATGGCCAGGCCAAGCCTGTCACCACGCTCGAAGAAGAGGAATACCCCGGCTACTACCACAAGACCATCGCCGAGGGTGAAGACGGGGAAATCGTAGAAGCTGTGCAAGCGGACTTGACCCAAGGTCCATCCGAACCTGTTCTCAAGGAGAAACACCTCACATTCCAAGAGAACCAGAAGGGACTTTCCTTCGATACGCTGTTCGGCCCCTATCTCAAGGGTGCGAAGACAATCACAGTCACCGATCCGTACATCCGCCTGTTTTACCAGGTGCGCAACTTCACGGAATTGTTGGAGACCGTGGTCAAGCACAAGGCCCCGGATGAGGAAGTGTCCGTGCATCTGCTTACTACTGAAGACGAGTTCAAAGGAGAACAGCAGAAGGACAACTTCGAGAAGATGAAAGAGTCCGCAAGCAGCGTGGGCATGAACTTCACCTGGGAGTTCGACAGCAGCGGCACGATCCACTCCCGCCACATCGTGACCGACTATGGCTGGAAAATCTCACTGGATCGCGGCCTCGACATCTTCCAGCACTACGAGATGAATGATGCCTTCACCTTCGCCAATCGCCTGCAGCAATACCGCCCATGCAAGGCGTTCGAGGTGACGTACATTAAAATCAGAGAACCCAAGAATGAACACTGAACGCAAGATTGTCACAGTTTTCAAGTCGGGGTACTTAAAATAAAAAGCTGGTCTGCCAGGAATTTGGACACGAAGTCACACGAAGACACACCAAGACACACGAAGACACACCAAGACACACCAAGACACACGAAGGCAAAATCGTTGGAGTTACTGAGTTAGGTTGTATTTTTTGCCTACTGGCGGTTCCACTTTCAGGCTGCTCCCCATTCCCGTTCCCGCACTCGCACCCGCACCCGGCCCAATGTAAGGAATTCTAGTTCACCGAGCTTTTGAAGCGCAACAGCAGTCTTATATGCAGTGCCTTGTCGACTTCGCCTTCCTGGTCCCTAGTGAAATATATGTATCCGTAACGCAGGTTTTCCGGCTTGTCTGGCGGCATCGGAGCCCATTTGAACTGTAGCAGGTTGTCTCCTTTTTGCAGTAATGCTGGGTTCAATGCCAAGACATGACGGCCTTTTTTTATGTGCTTGGCAGCAGGTTCGTCCAATACAGTCTGTCCGTTCAAAGTGAGCAGGAGATTTGGCCAGACGTAGTCAGCGGCATTAATATGGTGTTTCAACTTGGGGTCGTAGGGCGCAACCTGTATTTCATACTCGATGGCGGCCTCCAACAGTTCTTCGGGAGCGAAGTCTAGCTCCAGGGTTTTGCTCACCGGGTTCTTTGATGAGCTGAGCATATGCCAGCGGGTTGAAAACGAGCCTCGGTCGCTCATCAGGCGCAGCCACTCGGGAAAAGAGTAGTCTGCCGCACTGCCCAGCAAGGAAAACATGCAGAATAGCAAAAGTAAAAAATGCTTATATGACATATGGCAAAATCCTTCTGTGCGCGCGGCGCGGCGTTGACTGCATTGCGTCACCACCGCGCCATAAATGCGCTTGCGTGTATAAAATCTGACTTTTTTGCTGCGGCTACCTGACAGGCTTATTCGATGAGTAGTACTTTCAGGCGCTCATCTTGAAAACTGAGCTCCAGTTTGTTTTGGTAGGGAATGGTTTCTCGGGTCAAAGTGTCAGTGATGCTCTTGTAGCCAGGCGGCAAAACCAAGCTGGTTTTAAGCGTTTCGCTTTCGTAGTTGCGCAGGAAAACAGCCAGCTTGCCCTGATGCTCCCAGACCGTCAGTTTGACATCGGGGTTGCTGTTTTGCAGCAGGCTGTCCTGCCGTTCCCCGGCATAGAGTATGTTCTCGACAGGCAGTAGCATATAGACGGCCTCCGACATCTTATAGTAGTCTAAGGCTCCGCGCAAAGCCGATTTCCAGGCCCAGACCACGGCGGCTTGGCCGCCGTTGAAGAAGGTCTCCAAGAGCTGCTGGCGCATGGCGTCTTCCGGGGCCAGGTTGCCAGAGGCCACCCGGAAGTATTCGTAGGTGCGGTTGGGCGACAGCCCAGCGGCGATTTTTCCTCTCTTGCCTGCTAGCGCCTTGTAGCCATTTTCTATGCAACGGGCTACATCAAGCGCATTGGGGGTATAGATCATGGGCAACAGTAAGTCGGTGTATTGGCCTAGCTTGGCATAGTCGGTAAGCCGATGAGTGATGGCTCCGTAGCGTCCTGGCCCCACCGAGTAGTCAACCCAGACCCAGATTTGCCGTTTTTCGCCCCTAGGCTCGTATGTGTCTATGGTATGGCGCAGGGTCTTGTAGATTTCGGCGACCTGGTCGGTTTTGAAGTCCCACCAGGCGTCAAATATCTCCGGGTATTTATTGGCTTCCAAGGTCGCAGTTGCCGGGTCCATGTATTCCAGCTGCGGATATTTGTTTTTTAGGAACTCGGCAAATTTGTTTTTGCATCTTTGGCAGTAGCATATGGTATTTCCCGAGGACCACATTTCCTCGTCATATGTCATGTGTTCGAAGCCGTAGTCAATCACGCTTTTCAGGCTGTCTACCGCCTTGTCCAGTAGTTGACCGTGAAAGCTGGGGCATGGCATATTGACTCTTTTACCGTGTATGTTTAGCGCCTTGGCATCTTCCAGGTCTATTTCAATGTATTTTTCTTCGGGATGATAAAGCGTGCAGGCTCCCTTGTAGTAGGGTTGCATTTTTTGCAGCACTCTGCCTACGGCAGTATACGGGTCTGGGTAGCCGTAGATAGGGAACATACCTGCCTGCTTGATATTGTCAACCTCCGTCTGCAAGTGCCCTTTGCCATGATAGCCATAGAGGATCAAGGGCGGGGCCCAACGGCTCAACATAAAGACATTGACGCCCATGCGTGCGAAGGGCGGCCAAGCCTGTCTGGCTATGTCATCATGCATGCCCAGTTTGAAGTGCTTGAAGCCAGAGCCAATGTTGCGCATTTTCGGAGCTTGTTTTAGCGTGATGGCCTCCGCAGTCTGCGCCCCACCTTTCCATAGCGCCTGTATATAGGCCTGGCTGCCTTCTTTGAAATCAGGGCCAATTTGCAGGTGCAAGGTGATGGAGTTGTAATAGTCAATCTTGCGGAAAGAATGAATTTCTACGCGTTTGTACGCCTTGCCCTGTAACTCCAGGGTGGACTCGGCCAGGATTTTGGCTGGAGAGTGAGTCAGCTCTACACCCTCAGGCAAGTCAATGGCAAAGCGGAAGTCATTTCGTTTTCTAAAGTCGCCTCTTAGCCCGAACGAGAAAGCCGTCTGTGCTTCGTCGCTGAGCCAGAGTTCCGGAAAATAGTAATAAAACCCGTTTACCCCTGTCAATTCTCGTTTAGGCAATTCACTGAGCAGTTTAATTTTTGCGGCGGAGATTTCCTCGTTAGTCAGCTTTAGTTCAGAGCTGAATTCCTTTGCCGTGAAGCTCAGCAGTATGTCTTGCTTGTCTTTTTCTTTTTGCCATTGTAGGTTCGCGCATTGATTTGGCCATTTTAAGTCTACTTGTTGGCTTGCCAGCGTTTTGTCGCCTTGCCTGGCGCTGAATTCAGCCTGCGTTGGACTTAGTGCCATGAAACTGGCTTGCCAGTCGCCATTTTGTTGTTCCAGTGCAAATGCTCCATTGGCATCGATTTTTCTAATATCGTTAATTCCTTGCAGCGGTACCAGGCGGTATTCCACTTCCCACTCGTCGGCGGCTGCCACCGGGCGCAGCTGTGCCTCCTTGAAATTCATTTCCAGGGTGAAGCTGTTTTGCACTGCCCACACGTACATGGCGTCTAGCAGCTGCAGGTTTTTTGCCACAACGGCCAAACCCGCACGGTTTTTATGGTCTATAAAAGCGCACCAGGGCTGTGCTGGATCGAGGATAAGGTTCATTTTCTGCAGCACCGCCTCACTGTGAGAGAATTTGGCCAGGCCGCGCTGTGTGGGCAGGTAAAAGCTCAAGTCGGTATTGTTTTCTTGAACCGGAAAAAAATTATGCATATTAAGCTGGAAGCTGGCAGGGTTTTCAATGCACCTTAGCATCAGCTGGCAGTCTAAATAGGCGGCATTTTCGCGCAATATGAAGCTACGGATGATCTGCATACCAGCCAGATTGCCGCTTTTTGCGGTGTAGAGCGCGCTCACCTTCAGCAGTCCGGGCTGGCTTTCATCCAACTCCAGGCTGTGCCTGGCGCTAATGGTTTCGACATTATTGAAAAGCACATCGCGGAACTTGCCTAGGCCAGAGAAAGTATGCTCGTTATCCTGACTGAGTTCGATGCCACTTTGCTTTAAGTATAACTGGCTGAGACGGGCACCTTTTTCACTGATGCTTACTCTAAGCAGCGAGTTTTCCAGGCTAATGGAGCTGATGCGCTCAGCGCTTCGCGTGATTTCATATTGTAAAGCAAAAGAATAGGGACTGAGACCGAGTAGTACGGCGCAGAGAACAAGCAAGATTGACTGACGGGGATAAGGCATTTTTACTCCTTAAGTGAACGCGAGGGGAAGTGTAATATAAAAATTAAAATCAAACGAAAAATGTTGATGTGCTGCTGTGAAACGTATTGCTTAGCCAAGACAGGGCAGCAAATACTAGGCCGAACCGAAAACAATGCGCCTTGTACTCCATTTGCGACCCAAAAAGCCAGCTTAATCTGTAAGACCGGATTTAATATAGAGGAAGACGGATGATTTGCAAGGTTTTTAAGTGGAAAAACTGGACAGGCAAAAAACTCTGTCATAAAATTGCTATAACAACACAAATGGCATTATATTATCCCCCGTAGTGAACATCGGTATTTCCCTGGGTGGCCTTCTTGCAGCAGCTTAGTTAGGCCTTAGTGTGATTTTGTGTGTCTTAGTGTGTCTTAGTGTGTCTTAGTGTGTCTTAGTGTGTCTTAGTGTCCAATAAAAATGGCCTTATCCGCGATTTTAACTGAAAAGGCAGTTTTCAGTAATACAACAAAAGGAAAAAGCCGTGGATCGCATTATGGAATGTAGTTACAAGAGCAAAAGTGTGGTTTTGGCTCAGCGTCTATATCAGGAGTTATTGAAAAAGCGTTTGCCGGCGCACAGCGCAGTGCCTTCGGTGCGCGCTTTGGCTTCACGTTACGGCATTTCCACAGTCACTGCAGACCGAATTTTAGATATCTTGGCCAGTCAGGGCTTTATTTACCGCGTGCCTCGCAGCGGCAGCTTTATTCAACACGATCCGCCGGCATTGCCGCAGATAGCCTATATAGGCTCGCCGCCTGGCCCCAATTCAGACCAGCATCTCTTTGCCTATGCATTCCGCAATATGCTGGAGTACCTGGACTCCAGGGACTGCCCCCTCTCCTATATCTCCTATCATGAACTGCAAAACCCCGCTTTGGCTCAGGCCAAGCTCTGCAATCTAAACGGTATCTTGCTTGAGGGCAGCTACCTTGATCAGCTCACGCAAAAATCGTTGCGTGGGTTCAGTGGCAAAATCGTGATGGTAGGCCTGTCCTATGTGCGCCAGGACCTCAGCTGTAGTCAGATAGTACCCGATTTTAGCTGTGGGTTGCTAGAGCTGGCTCAAACATTTGACCTGCATTACTATAAACGTATCATTGTATTGCACCCAACCCATTCAAATGGCAAAGCCATGCTGAAAGAGCTGCTGGAGTTCTTTGATAAACAAGGCGTCAGTTCCAGCTGTCTGCAGTTTATTGAATTCAATGTCAGCGGCAATAGCAATGCCGAGGCTATGGCTGAACAATATTTCAGCCAGAATAAGCTGGGAAGCTGTCGCAGAACCCTAATGGTATCACTGTCGGACTACTTTTTGTTCGGCATGGAAAAAGCTTTGCCGGAGCCTAAAAAGCGCCCGGACCTGTTTAGCATCGACAATGTCGAGGGCGTTCTGCCCGAGGACACACCCAGAAAAAAGTGTATTACTTCTATAGACAAGAGCATAACCCGTTGCTATGTTGACGCAGCCGAGTTGCTTCTGCGTATGATCGAACAAGCTGACGAGCGCAACTATATTATCAAGGTGCCTACTAAGCTGCTGCGGCGTGGCAGTATGAAGGCGCCGACGCTAAAACCGCACAATGACCTGGCTATGGCCGGTGAAAACCCCAAGTCTGACTAAGCGCACGAAGACAGCACAAATTTGTTTAGGCTTTAGTCTGCTTTTCTTGCTCTTTCCGCTCTTGGCAGTCTTAGGTGTCCTGCTTTTCCTGGCGTCTTGTCCTCAAAACATCCCGACTGCCCAAAATATACAACCATAGCAAATAATTGACAGGAAAGCATATAGATGCATGCCTTGCAGCGCTCCACCTCCCTAGCCATCGCCTGGGCCATCAACTCGCTGGCATACTCGATTGTCTACCCATTTATACCCATCTATTTACATAGTGAGCGCCAGATTCCCATGAGCAGGGTGGGTCTGATATTTCCCTTGATGGGACTGGCCAATGTCTTGACGCCTCCCCTGGCCGGCTGGCTTACCGACAGGGTGGGTCGCCATGCCATTATGCAGCTGGGACAAAGCCTGCGCGCCCTCATATTCCTGCTTCTGGCCTTCATGGCATATTGCCAGGCCCCCTTCTGGCTCTTTGCCATGCTGCTGATGTGCAATGCCGGCATAGGCGTATTTTTTCAAGTGGCGGCAGACTCCTACCTGGTAGATATGAGCAGTGTGGCGGAGCGTCCTAAAATCTACGGCAAAATCCGTATAGGCACTAATGTGGGTTGGGCTTTGGGGCCGATGCTGGGCGCCTTTTTGGCGAGAACCCCTTTTCCTCTGATGTTCACAGCCACTGCTGCGCTATGCGTGCTGGGCTATGTCTACACCGGGCGCAATTGCCCCGAGCTGGCTCGGCATCAGCCCACGCGCAATGTGGCAGAGGCTTTGCAGCCCGAGCTGGGCAGCCGCGAACTACTGGCAAACGCAGCCCTGCTGAAGTTGCTTTTCTTTAGCTTCCTGCTGTTTTTGTTGACCTCCCAGCTCTATTCGCTACTCTCTATCTATGCTACGACAGTGGTGGGCATCAGCCGCAACGTGCTTGGCCTGGTATACTCGGTCAACGGCTTTACAGTGATTTTCTTCCAACTGCCGGTGACGCGGCTGCTCGGCAGACTGAACTGGCACCTGCCCTCGCAGCTTGTGGGAGGTGCGGCACTTTATGCCCTGGGCTATTTCTCCCTGGGCTTCTGCGACAGCGGCCTGAAGCTGGTTGTGGCGGTGTTTCTTCTGACCCAGGGCGAAGTAATTGTGCAACCATCACTGTATACCATGGTCAGCAGGCTGGTGCCACGCAGCGCAACCGGACGCAGCATGGCCACCCTAAGCCTGGTGAGAGGCATAGGCTATGCTCTGGGACCTTGGATAGGTGCCATGCTCTTTCAGAAGCTCTCGAGTCAGCCAGTGGCGCTGTGGGGAACGCTTTCTTTATTAGCGGTGGCCGCCGCCATAGGATTCCACAGCATGAGAAAAACAGTGCTGAAGGAAGAATGAGAAGGGAAACGACAACGCGCCCCAGGGAGAGGGCGCGGCGGATTCCTTATTCACTGAGTCCGGCTCCCTTTTGCCAACAAGCCAAAACGGTCAAGCGGCTTATGCTGCGCGGCAGGCGCCGTATAAGCCCTTAGTGT
>JAAZIY010000111.1 GCA_012800625.1 Lentisphaerota bacterium | reverse complement strand
TTGCGCGTGGTCTGGTTGGCAACCGCTTTTTGGAAGTTGTCAAAACTGCTCCACAGATAGAATTTCGTTTTGCTTCTGGTCATGCCGGTATAGAGCAGCTCTCTGCTGAGCAGGGCTGAGTCGCTGCGTCCCGGCAATATCATGGCCAGTTGCTCAAACTCGGAGCCTTGTGATTTGTGTATGGTCAGCGCAAAGGCGCATTCATGCTCCGGCAGCCGCGGCAGAGGCAGTTTTTTGAGCGATTCCGGGTTATCTCCGGGGAAGAAGACACAGAGCCTGTCTTCTTGTTCCGGGTCAGGAAAGACGACGCCGCAGTCGCCGTTGAAGAGGCCTATCTCAGGGGTGTTCTTGCTGATCATAATCAGCTGGTGTGAAAAAAAGCTCCCCTGCGGGTTGAAGCCCTCTAGTCCAGAGAGTATATCCAGTATTATTTGATTCAGTTTTTTCACGCCGTATGGGCCGCTGCGTCTTGGGGTGAGCGCAATAAAGTCAGCGGCATGTCGCAGTGCCTCGAGTGGCGTCTTTGCGGCTAAGAATTTGGCATAGCCCTGTTTAACCAGCTCGTGGAAGTCCCTGTCTTTAGCCAGGTCTAGCTCTGGGCCGGATATTTCAAAAAGCCTGGCTCCGGCCTCGGCGGCGGGTTTTCGGCTCTCCTCACTGATCACTTGCCAGGCAAGTTCGGCATCACCCGCCTTGATTGCTCGGCTTGCCTTGCCGATGACCGACTCCGGCGGAAAGCGCCTGCTACGCACCAGTTCGGTCAGGCAGCCCTGCAAGACCGAGCCTTGCTTGTCGGCGGCCCGGCAGAGGTCGCCATAGACCCGTCCTGGTTCCACCGAGGCCAGCTGCGAGGCGTCTCCGAGCAAGACCAGTCTGGCATTTTCGGGCAATGCGCTGAGCATCTTGGCCATTAGCGGCAGGTCAATCATGCTGGCCTCATCGACCATAAGCAGGTCCAGCTCCAGTGGATTGTCGGCGTCATGTTTAAAATATGGCGAGTTCGGCAGGCTACCCAGCAGGCGGTGTATGGTGTAGGCCTTGGGCAGGCTGTCGGCTTCGATGCTGTTTTGGTTTTGCGTCTGCATCATGCTTTCCAGGCTTTTTCGCAGGCTTTCCTGCACGCGGGTGGCGGCCTTGCCGGTAGGGGCGGCCAAGGCCAGGCGCAGCCCAGCGCTTTCAGGCTGCTGCAAGAGATGCAGCACCAGGGCAGCCAGGGTATGCGTCTTGCCGGTGCCCGGCCCGCCGCTGATAATGCTGAAACGGCTTTCTAGAGCCTTTTGCAGGGCAGCTTTCTGCTCTTCTTCCAGGCTATTATATGGCGTCTGGCTAAAGTCTGGCGAGGGCAGGGCGCATACGCCTGTGTTCATCAGCTGTTTACTTTTGGCAATGATGTCCAGCTCATAACCGCGGAAACGGCGTATGTAGAGTCTGGACTCGATCAAGACAAAGGGGCATTGCTGCTCATATTTGCCATAGAGTATGCTGGCGGCCGGCTCCTTTTGCAGCATATCGCGCCAGTCTTCCCAGGAGGGGCTTCTCTGCTGGCGTATGGCTTGAAGCTCATTGCTCAACTCCTCTGCGTCGAAATCATGGCGCGAGCCTTGCAGGATTTTATCCAGCTGCATATTGGCGCGCTCCTTTAAGTCGGCGTAGCTGTTGCCCTGGCTCATGCCTTGTTGCGCGAGCAAGGCCGGCAACAGCAGCATGGGCTCAGTGGTGCCGCTCATGCGGCTCAGCGTGGAGGCCAAAGCCAGGTCCAAATGCCCGATGAGATTGGCCTGCTGCCAGCTTTTCAAGATTTCCATAAGTGTCATGTTCATGCTGTGACTTAGTGTGGCTTGGTGTCCACTATCATTTTGGACAGGGTTTGGGAATTGTGAAAAAATAAATTGTTAAACTTTACTGAACAGATTCGTTTTCTTGCTATACAGCATATCTGGGTTTTTCTTGTGCATTGCCCCCGTCCAAAAAGGGGAGATGCATAGTAGCGCCTCTACGAGGCGCCGGTTCTGGTGGCGCCTTAACCCCAGGCTAAAGCCTGGGGT
>JAAZIY010000110.1 GCA_012800625.1 Lentisphaerota bacterium | reverse complement strand
TGGTCAGCGACAAGATGGACAAGACCCTGGTTGTGCGGGTAGACCGGCGAACGCAGCACAGTCTCTACAAAAAAGTGGTCAAGGTCACCAAAAAATACTACGTGCACGATGAAAACAACGAGGCACGGGTAGGCGACCAGGTGAAGATCATGGAGGTTCGCCCCTTGAGCAAAAGCAAACGCTGGCGCCTGATCAGCATAACACAACGCGCCGCAACCGAGTGAGGAGTCAATACTATGATACAGATGCAGACCACACTAAACGTGGCTGACAACTCCGGCGCGCGCAAGATCATGGCCATCACCACCCTGGGACAGGGTGGCAAGGAATTTGCCGAGATCGGCGACATCATACGCGCCAGCGTGAAGGAGGCACAGCCGAGGGGCATGGTGAAAAAAGGCGAGGTCATTCGCGCCGTCATCGTGCGCACCGCAAAAGGCATACGCCGGGCCGACGGCTCCGTGTTGCGTTTCGACCATAACGCCGCGGTGCTCATTGATGATGATGACAACCCGCGCGGCTCGCGTATCTTTGGCCCGGTGGCCAGGGAGCTGCGCGAACGCAACTTTATGAAAATCGTCTCATTAGCCCCGGAGGTGCTCTGATGTCGAAGGCGAATAAAATACGCAAGGGCGACCTGGTTTACGCCATCGCCGGAGATGACAAGGGACGCGACGGGCGAGTGCTGCGGGTGCTGCCAGGCAAAAACCAGGCCTACGTCGAAGGCCTCAATTTGCTTAAAAAAACCGTGCGCCGCTCGCAAGCCGAGCCTAACGGCGGCTTTAGAGAGCAGGAAGGCCCCATAGACTTGTCCAACCTGATGAATGCCGAGCGCTATGAGGCCCGACGTGGCGGAGCCAAAAAATAAGGAGAGGTGGTAAGCATTATGAAGAGCACTCTATATGAGCAATACAAGGATGTGGTGCTGCCTCAGTTGATGAGCAAACGCGGCTACAAGAACTCTTTGCAGGCGCCCAAGCTTGAAAAAATAGTCATCAACTCCGGCGTGGGAACTGACAAAGACCGCGAGGTCATGCAGCAGACCGTCGAGACGATTGCGGCCATCTGCGGCCAAAAGCCGGTGATCACCAAGACACGCAAGAACATCTCCAACTTTAAGCTGCGCGCCGGCATGGCTGTGGGCGTGAGCGTCACACTGCGCCGCCAGGTCATGTACAACTTCTTCAGCCGCCTGGTAAACGTGGTGCTGCCGCGCGTGCGCGACTTCCGCGGAGTGCCGGCCAAGTCCTTTGACGGCGCCGGCAACTATACCTTCGGCATCAACGACCAGTCGGTGTTCACCGAGATCGAGCTGGACAAGATCAAGCATACTATAGGTATGAACGTCACCATCGTAACCAGTGCCAGGACCGATGAGGAAGCCCGCGAGCTTCTGGCCCTTCTTGGCATGCCATTTTCTAGTTAATTAAGGAAGACTCATGGCTAAGAAGAGTTTAATTGTCAAGTCGCAGAAGCCTGCCAAGTTCAGTGCCCGGGCATATACGCGTTGCCAGCGCTGCGGTCGCCCACGCGCCTACATACGCAAGTTCCACCTTTGCCGCATCTGCTTTCGCGAGCTGGCCAACAGCGGCATGATCCCTGGCGTCACTAAAGCGAGCTGGTAAGGAGTAAATATCATGAGCATGAGCGATCCGATTGCCGACATGTTGACCCGCATACGCAATGCCTCCAGCGCTAAAATCGCTGAGCTGAGCATGCCCTCTTCCAATATGCGCGCCTCCCTGGCCGAGACCCTGCAAGAGGCCGGCTACATCGAGTCATACCGCATCGAGGAGCAGGGAAACAATAAAAAGCAGTTGAGCATAGTACTGAAATACAAGGGCAAAGAGCAGACCCCGGTCATCGAAGGTATCAAGCGCATCAGCAAGCCCTCGCGCCGCGTCTATGTGGGCTGTGCCGACATCCCAAGGGTGCTAGGCGGCCTGGGCATAGCCATTATGAGCACCTCAAACGGCCTGTTTACTGACCGGCAAGCAAGAAAACGCAACATGGGCGGCGAAGTGCTCTGCTACGTCTGGTAATTGGCCACTAAGAGAAGGAATTCCGACATGTCACGCATGGGAAACAAAGAAATCGACTTGGGAGGCAAGGTAGACTTGCAAGTCGAGGGGCAAGCAGTCAGTGTCAAAGGCCCTAAGGGCACTTTGCAGTATACGATGCCGGAGGGCATTTATGTGGAAATCGAGGGCGACATCGTCAAGGTTATGCGCCGTGACGAACAGCGCCAGTCAAAGATGCTGCACGGCCTTGCCCGCAGCCTTATCAGCAACATGGTGCAGGGAGTAAGCGAAGGCTTTAAGCAGCAACTTGAGCTGCATGGCGTGGGTTACCGTGGGCAAGTGGCAGGACGCACACTGACGCTCAACCTGGGTTATTCCAAACCCGTGGTCTATGAAGTGCCCGAAGGCGTGGAAGTAAGCATGCCCGACCAGAACCACATCAGCCTGGAAAGCATAGACAAACAGAAGATCGGCCAGGTCACAGCGACCATCAGAGCCTTCCGCAAACCGGATGCATATCATGGCAAAGGCGTGCGCTTCCAAGGCGAAAAACTCAGCCTGAAGGAAGGCAAAACCGTCTAATTAAATGCCCGGCCCGCAGGGCCAGGATGACTTTTTATCGCAAGGACTAGGCTCAAATGAGTAAACTGACAAAAAAACAAGCGCGCATCCGGCGGCACAGACGCCTGCGCCACAAGGTCTCGGGAAACAGCAGCGTGCCGCGCCTCTGCGTCTGCCGCAGCGGCAGACATATATATGCCCAGATCATTGATGACGAGGCGCAGCGCACCCTGGTCTCAGCCTCGACACTGGAGAAAGAGCTGCGCGGCCAAGGACTGGCCGCCAATGTCAACAGTGCCGGCATCGTAGGCAAAAATATCGCCGAGCGCGCCATCGCCGCAAATCTGAAAAAAATCGTCTTTGACCGCGGCGGGCATACATATCACGGCTGCGTGAAGGCGCTGGCCGAGGCCGCACGACAGGCAGGGCTGGAGTTTTAACCATAATTTCTGAAGTTCGTTAGTCTATAAAAGCTTGACGCTGCGATCTAGAACGAGCTTCAAATGTTTCAATTGTTTCGCAACGTCAAAAGCAATAGCCTAACAGGGAGAAGCTTCTGTGACAAGTCAAATACAAGATAATCCGAGAAGAGAAAGGCCGCGCGGCGAAGCACACAGCGCGACTGAGGCATCCATCAACTCTGGCCGCGAACTGGAAGAGACCGTGGTGGCGGTAAACCGCAGCAGCAAAGTGGTGAAAGGCGGCAGAAATTTTTCTTTTAGTGCCTTAGTCGTGGTAGGTGATCGTGCCGGACGGGTTGGCATGGGCTATGGCAAGGCCAATGAAGTGGCTGAAGCCATACGCAAAGGCGGCGAACAAGCCCGCCGCAATGTCATTGACATACCCATGTTCGGACAAACCGTCACCCACCTGGTGGAAAGCAATTTTAACGGCGCAAGAGTGCTCATCAGACCGGCATCCGAAGGTACCGGATTGATCGCCGGCGGCGGCATGCGCGCAGTGTTGGACCTGGCAGGAGTGCGCGATGTGCTGGCTAAGTCGCTAGGCTCCAAAAACGCCGTCAATGTGGTCAAGGCCACCTTTGACGCTCTGGGTAAATTGCGCACACGCAGTGAGGTCCTGGCCAAACGTGACCGCAAAGCCCTGTGAAGCCACGGCATTGCACAATTGAGGAAAGGCACAAATGAAACTTAACCAGTTAAAAAATACAGTGGCTCGGAAAGCGCGCAAACGCGTCGGTCGCGGCGACGGCTCCGGGCATGGCAGAAGTGCAGGTCGTGGTGACAAGGGAGCCAAATCACGCTCCGGCTACAGCCGCAGACCATACTTCGAGGGCGGACAGATACCCCTTATCCGCCGTCTGCCAAAACGCGGCTTCAACAACCCCAATCACATCGAGTTCAGCATCATTAACGTCGTTGTTCTCGAGGAGAATTTCGAGGCCGGGCAGGTGATTGACCGCGAGGAGCTGCAGAAGCGTGGCTTGCTCAGCAAGAGCCAACAGCCGCTAAAGATACTCGGAGACGGCGAGCTGAGCAAGGCCTTGCAGGTAAAGGCCGACAAGTTTTCCGCTGCCGCCAAGGAGAAGATAGAGGCTGCCGGCGGACAATGCCTGGAAGCTTAAGCCAGTCAACAGCCGGAGCGGGACTTATTCCCGCTCCGTGTTTTGTCTGCCCTCACTAAGTCTTCCTTTACCGGGCGCTGTTACGCCCCTGAATTTAACCGGCCTTTTCAGCGGGGCGCCTTAGTTCCTCTGTCTGAATTCTCCCAGCCAGCATAAGGATCGAGACATGCTTTCAGCCTATTTGAACTGCTTCAAGATACCCGAGTTAAAAAAACGTCTTTTATTCACCCTCGGGATCATATTCCTTTGTCGTCTTACCAGCATTATCCCCTGTCCCGGCGTGGATCCCAGCGCCCTGTCCGAGCTTTTCAAATCAATGAGCGCCAACAAGGGAACCGGCGGCGTGCTTGACATGCTGGACCTTTTCAGCGGCGGCGCCCTGGAGAATTTCGCGGTGGGTGCTTTGGGCATCATGCCATATATCTCCGCCTCGATTATTCTGCAGCTTATGACTCCGGTGATCCCGGCTTTGAACAAAATGGTACGCGAGGGCGAGTCCGGCCACCAGAAATACAATCAGATCACGCGCTACATCACTATTCTTATCTGTGTTATTCAGGGCACCATGTTTTCTCTGGCGATGATTTCACCTGAGAAGCTCAATCTGGGCAGCGGGGTCAGCGTCATCCTCAATCCCGGGCCTGGCTTCGTGGTTTCCACCGTGATCATACTTACCGCCGGCTCTATGTTTATCTGCTGGCTAGGCGAGATGATCACCGAGTACGGCGTGGGTAACGGCGCCTCCCTGATCATCACCATCAATATTGTCGCACGTCTGCCAGGTGCCCTGATGAGCCTCTTCACCCTAGTGGTGGGCGGCGCGGTCACCGGCGGCAGCGAGATACACAGTGTGCATCTGCTTATCCTGCTGGCCATGTTCTTCCTGGTCACTGCCGGCGCCATCGCCCTCACCCAGGGCATGCGCAAAATCCCGGTGCGCTACGCACAGCGGGTGGCCGGCGTAGGCAAAACCAGTGCCATGCAGACCAGCTACCTGCCCCTGAAGGTCAACTATTCCGGCGTCATGCCCATCATTTTCGCCGGCGCCATCCTCTCCTTTCCCATGATGTTGCTGCGTTTTGCGCCTGACTGGGCCTTCTTCCGCTGGCTTATACCCAATATACAGCATGGCTCGAACGGCTATCTGCTGCTGTATGGGCTGCTCATCCTGATCTTCTCGTTCTTCTGGGTGGCCAACCAGTTCAACCCCATACAGATCGCCGACGACTTGCAGAAACGCGGCGGCTATATCCCAGGCATCAGACCCGGCGCGCCAACCTCCGATTTCCTTGACCACGCCATGACTAGGATCACCTTGGCCGGAGCCATAGCCCTCACCGTGCTGGCCATACTGCCCATGATCCTGAGTAATGCCATGGGGATTCCCAGCATTATCGCGCAGTTCTTCGGCGGCACCAGCCTGCTTATTATCGTCGGCGTGTCACTGGACACCATGAGACAGGTGGAGACCTTCCTCATCAATAGAAGATACGACGGCTTTATGTCTAAAGGACAAATCAGAGCGCGTAGATAAAACCCGGCAAAATTGGACACTAAGACACACTAAGCTACACTAAGCCACACTAAGTCGTTACCCCGGTTTACAAAAAAAAGCGCGGCTGTACGTACAGCCGCGCTTTTTTATTTAGTGGCATGCGCTAGCACTCAATACTGCATTATCTGGTCAAAGCTCTCGCACATTTCAGCGATGCTCAGCTTGTCTCTGATAACGCTGCTTTCATTTTGCAGGCTCTGCAGGCGCGGGCATTTTTTCAGCCTGCCCATTATTTTGCTCCAGTTTATAGTACCCTTGCCTGGCAGGAAGTGATCGTCGTTGTAACCGCTGTTGTCATGCAGGTGAGCCGTGACTATATACGGCGCCATCTTGCCCAAGGCATCATCTTCGAGACGCAGGTCTCCCTTCCAGGCGGTATGCACATGATATTCGCTGAAACGGCTCAAGTCCTTGCCATACCGGCTCATATAGTTCTCATGGCCTGAGTCGAAGCAGAGCAGCAGATGCTTAGAGCTAAACTGCTGCAGATACCAGAGCAGCTCATCGGGCGCATTAGGCGGCTCGAATGAGTTTTCCAAGGCGATCACCATGTCGTTTTTTTCGGCTGTGGGCAGGATGCCTTCCAGCGTGCGCAAGGCGTTCTCCCTCAGCACCGGCAACTCAAGCATGGGAGGGAACTGATGCAATGCCGCGCCTATATGCACGGTATAGGTCTTCACTCCTATGGCAGCGAGGCGCTCGATGACCTGGATATGGTCCCTGATGGAGCGCGCACGCAGCTCGGCGTCATCGGTGTTCAAGTCGTATAGCCTGAAACAGAGACCATGCGCATCGCTGAAGCTCAAACCATATTCGGCGGCTCGGGCCGATATCTGCTTCTCATAGTCTGGCTGGCTCAGCATCAGCGGACACTGCTGGTCGGTAAAGGTCAGATAACGCGCGCCGTGTTCAGCAAAAAGCGACAGCGCCGCCCCAATAAACTCATCCGGCATACCATGCCAGGGATAAAAATGTGTCAAACGCAAAATGCTCATACTCCTTGCTTTTTCAATGTATCTCTTAATGTGCCTTAGCGGCCAAACTCCTGCCGCATCACCTTTTCTGGAAAGACTTGCTTAGGGCAGCTGGTTTACCATCCAGCTATAGAATGAATCGCCGATCTGCTTATAGCCGGCGGCGGCAGGGTGCACACCATTGCTTAGCATGCTCATAGTAGCCGGGTTGTCCTGGTTCACCGCTACAGTTTTTTGCGGATAATTATTGAGGCAATCCAGGTTGATATGCACCGGCACCGGAATGGCTCCCCAGGGATTGTCCGCATTGAGGGCGGCGAGCAGCGCCCGGTTGTAATACCACTGGTTTTTGCGATATTGCCAGCGGGTTTGCCCGCAGGCATAGCTGCTGCCAAAGGCGTCCTGGCTGCCTGCCGGAGGCGGTATCAGGGCCACGCCGATCAGCGCATCGGGCGCCGCGGCGCGCAAAGCGCTTAAAAAAACCGCCATATGTGAAAGCAAGCCCTGGTTTTTTTCCTCATGCACCTCATCGGTAAACCAGAATATGTCGTTTATGCCCAGCATCAAAGTAATGACATCGGGTTTTTTGCCCTCGTTGTACTTGTCCAGATAGGCCTGTACATCAAGCTCGCCGCGACGGGCATTGTCCCCGTCAGGAAAACGCAGAAATTTGCTGTCCTTGCCCCCGATGAAACTCCACCAGGTCCAGCCACCCCAGCCCTCATGCGCCATGCCGCTTTCTTTATTGCGCTTGCTGCCTATCATGGACAAGTCCAGGCGCTCGTTTGCCTGGCAGCGCTCCAGAATCCTGCCGGGGTAGACGCCGGCGTTAGTCAGGCTGTCTCCGATCACCAGGATTGACAGCTCACGTTTGGCCTCGCCTTTCAGTTCTCCGACCACAAGCTCGCTTTTGGCCTCGGCAAGCAGGCCTTTTTCATCAAAGACCCGCAGGCTCCAGGCATGGCTCCCCAGGTCTTTTTCCGTAGGCATAAAATTCCAGCGCCGGGCCTCATTGCGTCCCTTGGCGCAGTTCACGTCGAAGACATAGTTGTCAGAGTTAATCAACAGGCTGACATTATCAAAGTATACATTCATTTCCACGCCGGGCGTCGCATAAATGCGCTCGGGCACAAACAGTTCGATTTGCCGGGCTTCTTCAGCCAGCACTGCTCCGCCCCGGAACAAAGCCAGAACCAGTCCAAGTACCCTCAAAGCCTTCACTTTTGCTTTAGTCATCACACTTGCTCCATGTTCGTGTTATCATTCATATCCAGAACCAGCGAATAAGCTAAACGCTAAAAACCTCATGTCAAGCCCGGGCGAGAACAGCAGGCTGATTTGCCGGGGATATGAATCCGGCAAATGACATTACACCCAAAAGTCCCACGTATGTAGTACACGCTTGGTGCGTGCGTCCCAAAGGTCCCACGTATGTAGTACACGCTTTAGCGTGCTCCCCGCTCCCGTTTCCTGCCGTCCAGCGGATTTGTGGCGCCCCTACAGGGCACCGAATTCGGGGGGGGCTTTTATCCAGGGTGGCGCTCATGGCGGGGTCGGGCGTGGCGATCTGGCATATAAATCGGACGAATCGGACGAATCGGACATATCGATCGGACACATCGGACGCATCGGACGAATCGATCGGGTGTAGCGGGGTCGGAGCGCCGGCATCCTTGCCGGCATACAACCAACTAAGATAAAAACAAACCAGAGATTAAAACCAACCACAGGAAAGCAAGCCCCCTAGGTGCATTCGCGTTCCACAGCGTTATTT
>JAAZIY010000109.1 GCA_012800625.1 Lentisphaerota bacterium | reverse complement strand
CTAAAGCTTGCTAAGAGCGCAAGCTAAAGCTTGAACTACGAACTTACGCCGGCTGAAGCCGGGCGGAGAACAACGCAAGCTAAAGCTTGCTAAGAGCGCAAGCTAAAGCTTGAACTACGAACTTACGTCGGCTAAAGCCGGCGGAGAACAATGCTTTTCAGGCTTAGGTTAAGTTAGCGCCAATAGGCAATGCGACCGGCTCCCCACTCCCATTTTCTGCTACCTGGCGGATTTGGGGCATCCCTGCGGGGTGCCGGAGTCCGAGGGCTTTTACCCAGGATGACGCTAGTCCTGAGTCCTCGTTTACCCTGAGCTGATAATAGGCTGCCTTGTAGGGCACCAAATGGACTGAATCTCGGGATAATGAAATCTTGAGGTTGGCGAAAAAAAAGGGGGCGCGTTTACCATGTCCGAAAAACAAGGACTCGTGGCCTCGCGGGAGAGAACTGTTTAAAATCTGGCTTTTTGTCAAAGTAAACGCACGTGGCAGCGCTTGGGAAAAAATGTTTTCGAGGTAAAAAACGGGTCTGAAGAAAAATTTGCGAAGAAAAAGAAGAAAAAACACGGGGAAGAAGAGGTTCCACGCCAAAACGTGCATTTACTTTTGCTATTTACCTAAGAGCGATAAGGCACCGTATAGCCCGTGGTCCAAGCAAGGCTGAGTAGTGATATCTGACAAGCAGATCGAGGACAGGCCGGGCAGCCAGGTGACGGGTGGACAGTATCTACTGCTAGGTAATACCAGAGCAAGCCATAATGCCAAAGCCAAGAAAAAACTTGCTCTGTCTTGCTGTGCCTCGTTGTCTTTAAAATCTGTCAAATCAGTTTTTTGGCGGGCTTGGTTTATTCGACAAAGAATGCTTTTTTGGCGATTTTCCCTGACATGACATCTCTGGCCACTATCATCCACTGGCCTTGCTGCTCATTTAAGCTGAACTGAAAGCTGTGTTGACAACTGCCGTCTTCGGCCCAAAGATTTTTGCTGTAGTGTTTTACAACTTTATTTTTGGGGTTGATTAGCTCTATTCTAAAAGCATGTCCGGACTTGGCGGTGCTGTCGGCCTCGATTTCTAGGCTGAATGAGATGCGCTCGCCTCGCCTATATTTATTTTGTTTCAAAGCCAGCTTCAGGGCCTTCACCTTATATGGTGACATGGCAAAGACTTGAGCCTGCCCTCTGGGGAGTTCGGTCTTGGCATGTTTGCCCCAGCCGTAATATTTGCCACTTCTTAAATCGTAAATGTGGGTTTGTCTTGGAAAAACCAGGCTGACTTTATTTCCGTCTTCAGCCGCAGTGAAATAGTCCCGTAAGAGGCAGGCGTACTCGATTTGGCCTGACTTGAAAAACACCGTCTCGCAGCTCCCTAAAGGCTGTTTTTTTAAATTGAGGATTTGAAGTTTGGCTTCGATTCCGGCCAGTTTTATAAGCTTGCGGATTTTTTCTCTTTTTTCTGCCTCGTCGTTGTTTTGTCTCAGTTTGAAAACATAGTCATCCAGGTAGTCATGCAGTAAAACCGCGTGTCCCTTGCCGTATTTGTTTATTTTTAATTTTTCGTCGAAGTCAGCAAAGAGCTCTTGCAGCAGCGGGTTTTCACGTTCCTTGCAGTGTTGGTCCATAACTGCCGGGATGCGGTCGGCCAGCAGCAAGCCCCCATTGCCAACAAATGTTTTGATTGCTTCTGTTTCGGCTTTTGACATTGCTTTGGCATAGGGTAAAACCAGAACCTTGTAGCCTTTTTCACTCAGGCTGCCAGCCTCGATTTGCTCATTGTTAAGAAATTCATATTGCAGCCCCAGGTCTTCAATGAGCGTCATGAATGCAACCTGAGAACTATAAAGCGGGTGGCTTGAGCCAAACTGTGTGGGCGTGTCAGGTTCAGCCATGCAGTCGCGGATGATCGCTTCTTCAGGGAATTTTTCCGGCGGCAATTGCATATTTGCCTCGATAGTTGCCGCATGTATGCAGCTTTGCGAAAAATGGATGGCAATCTTATCATCATTGCGGCTGCAATTAATCAGCAGTTTGCCTATGCCGTTTTTGATTTCGTTTATCTGCTTCAGGGCTTCTGAAAAGTATGGCAAGGGAGTAAAATCATTGGCCAGGGCGCCTATGGATTCCTCTCCCATGCCCACCCACCAGTAGACTCCATTCATGCCGTTAAACAGTGATTGCCAGGGGATATAGCGATTGAACTCCTCGCCTCTCCAATAGGTGCCAAACCATATTCCCCGCGGCGCCTCTTTCTTTTTCACGAGGCATCTTGCCAACTGCAGCTGGTCATCTCGCCAGTGCCATTTACCGAAGTATGGGTTGCAGAAGTCAAGCTCCTGCATTAAATTCCACCATTGGTAGCCATTATAGCTGCTGGTCGCATTAGGTTCATCAATGCCAATAATGGCGTCGGGGTCCATTTCGAGAATCACTTTTTTGGAAAAGCGGTTTATATCGGTAAAAACGCTTTCCATGTGCATGCGATGGTCGGCCCAGGGGGAAAAATTGCCGTGTTTTCTAGCCTGGGCAAAGGTCATTGCCTTTACTTCGTCCCAGGAATTGAAAGCCGTCTCCCATTGCTTGTTCAAAGCCTGCAGACTAGAATATTCCCTCTTCAAATATTCCCGGAAGCTTTTTTGACATGTAGGTGAAAAGCACAGGTCCAGGGGGGTAATGCAACGTAGCGGAGAGATGCCAGCGTTGATACTCAAGCTGTAGTAAGGGCTGTATGGTTTATTGATAAGGGTTTTTTGTTGAAGCTCGTTTTTTAGCCTGAGCCGAAACTCGGGGTCGCTGAAACAAGGGTTTCTTTGCAGGTCTTCCTGCCCCATTTTGCTATAGCCATAGCCGGGAAAGTAACTCCTCGAGAAGTAGGGGATCAGCTTTAAGTTGGCCCTGACATTTTTTTGATTGCGTTCGGCATTGGGCACCGAGTAATTATAGTCCACGCCCTGCTCAAAGAATTGTTTTAAGGCCAGGTCGCCCAAATATCCTTCGCAGCCCCCTATCCACATGGCGAAAAAATAGTCGTCAATCGTTTTCGGCTTAGCGGTAAATTCTTTTTCTTTGACGCTAAGCACTAGGCCGTCATTAGTCAACTCGGCCACAATTTTCAGCAGCAGAGTCAGCGGCTCTCCTATTTCCACTGAAAAATCCGTCTCCTTGTCCAGCTCCGTCAGGTATTTTTCCTGGAGAACCCGGTTAAAATTATCAAGCACTTTGACTAGGAGGCTGGCTTCGGCATTTGGCTTCCGGGTGCAAACGACTTTTCCAGCAAGCAAATTCATGTTCTCAGGGCTAGCCTTGTCCAAGCTGATTTCCTCGATGCGACATTCGGAGTCAAGCTGTTGCACGCTGGATTTCCAGTCCAGTATTTTTCCGTTTTCCTTCACCCATAAATCTTGAAAATGCAGGCCTTCCTTCAGCACTGGCAGTTGGAAGCTGGCTCTGCATTCGTTTCCGTTGAAGATAATTTGCTGGTGCTGTCTGCTTTCCACTTGGTTGTTTTCATCTCTGACAAGCAGCTCGAGCAGCACATTTTTCCTGGCTCTGTCTTGTTTGCCGATTTTCACGCTCAGTTCTTGTCCGTTATTTTTCATTTCCATGATTTGCAGGGCTGTTTTTTTTGCGGCTGCCCAGACGACGGCTTTTGCCATCATGCTCTGATAGTAGTCATAGAAGATCGGTTTGTCTTCATTTCCTCCGCTTGGCGTGAGTGCGTAAAGATTTCCTATATGGGACTCATTGTAGTCGAATTTCACTATTCTGGCTTTATTGTGCCTGCTTAAGGCTACTATTTTTTTGTCTTTCATTTTTTTACCCAACGGCAGGTATTTCAGCGGTGCGCAAGCCATTATCCAGTCTGCGTCCGGGCTTGTTTTTTCATGGTCAAACCAGCTTTGTATTTCCTCGCATCCCTGCGGGCATACATATACCAGGCCGGTGCCATTGTCAACCTGTTTAATTATCCATTGTCGCAGGTATTCCGGGAGCATTTTCCAGGATAGCTTGCCGATGATAATGACATCATATTCTTTTTTCAGCTTACTCTTGATAATCCTGTCCACCGTCGCGGCTGGCAAGCCGTGCGGCTGCCATTTGACATCTTGATACATTTGTGTATAAGAAAAAGTCATCACTGCGCTGTAGTCCAGGCTCAGTCTCTGAGCCAATTCGAGCGTTTCTCTATGCGCCAGGGCAGGGGCTAGAATCAGGGCTTTAATGCTTCCTTGCGCATATGGTTTTGCCCAGCGCGTATGTGGCGTAATGAGTTTTTCTGAAAGTTTGTCGTAGGGTTGGTTCTTGTCCAGCATATTAGTGACCTGGGAATAAAGACTTTGCAGGTTCAGAAAAAAAACAGCAAGCAGAAAGCGTGAAAAGCTAGCAAGCTTCAGCTTCATTGGCTTCACCTCTTGAGAAAGAATGATTTAGTTGAACAAGTAAGACTGCGTCTAAAAAAGGTGCCTGACAGGGGGTTGGACACGAAGATACACCAAAACACAGGAAGGCATATTTCGGCTAGCTTTTGAGTCGGTTTCTCAAAGCCGCTGGCGGGGTTTTGAAGAATTTTGTAAAGGCCTTAGAAAACTGGTATCGGTTTTGGTAGCCACATGCAATGGCGATTTGTTCTATGCACTGTTCGCCTTCTGTGAGTAGCGACTGAGCTTTTTCCATGCGCCTGGCAATCAGGTACTGATGTGGGGTTGTTCCGGTCTCCAGCTTGAACAAACGTTGAAAGTTATCCATGGAGGTGTGCAAAGCTCTGGCTAGCTCCTGATTGCTCACCTTCAGGTTGCTGTTTATGATGGCGATGGCCTTTAAAATGCGCCGGTCACTTTTGCGGGTTTGGCGGATTTCGCCCAGAATATCAGCCAGATACTTGAACAATATGGAATACATGCGCAGGGAAAAGAAATGCGCGTCGTTTTCATACCAGTGCCAAATATTGGCGAACATCTTCATTTCGTTTATAGCACTACATACGAAAGGGGTTCTGACGTTGAAGCCGCAATCCCAGTCAAAATGCATATACAGCTGTGAGAACTTATTTTTTGCTTCGGATGCATAGCTGAAGTTGGCGGGGATGATCAGCACTATGTCTGGGCTTAAGGCTATTTTGCCGCCATCGAAGCTGATGCTGACCCCGCCGCTTAGGTTCCAATAAAAACGCCAGAAAGGAGCAATGCGGTTGGAATTGTTCCATTGATTGTGTTGACGCACCAGGCCATGCTGAATTATACGGATTGGGGGTAACTGTAATTCATGACTTGTGTAATTTATGACACCGGCTTTTGACATGTTTTGTCCCGTCTTAATGTATGCCTAACATTAAACAGGCCCCGTCCAAATAAGGCTTAGGGGCAGGGTTGGACACGAGGATACACGAAGGCACACTGAGCCACAGCAAGTTTTTTAAGCTTTGGTTGCAGCCGGCTTGTCCCAGCGTCTCACTTTTTTTGGATGCGGTCTGCCTTGCTAGGTTGAAATGAAATATAGTCCTTGAGTTTCAGTTTGTCTTTTTGCGAAGTTGAAAGCCAGGTCAGGTTGCAATGGAACCCTGGCAGGGCAGGTCAGGGAAGTCTACCACTATCATGGCAAAACCGCTGAAGTCCGGCACTTTGATATATAGGTACTCATCTTCCAGCCAGGAATGCAGCGGCTCTTTTCCAAGTGCTAGAAAGACGGTTTCAGGTCGTCTTCCTCCTGTGTGCAGCGCTACTTGCAGGCCGGACACTGGCAGCTCGGCCTCGATGCTTTCCGATTCCGAGCCGCGTTTCTCTGGAATGCAGGCAAACAGATGCACCTGGGTTTGATTTGCTCTGCTGCTTACCAGACCCTGTAAATATGATGGAGCCTGCAAGATTTTCAAACTGGGTTTGGGGAGCATGCGTTTCAAGGCGTATTCAACTATTCGGCTGAGTTGATAAGGCGCTTTTTTGTGATAGCCGGCAAAGACCCGCCCGCTGAAATAAGCCACCTGCCTGGAGATTGCCAAAAAGGGCAGGTTGGTTTTTTCATAAGGAGGATTGTAATACTCCGGAATGATCCCATTCCAGCCGAAATTGATAGCGGGGCGCAGCAGCTGCGCGTAAACCTCGGCTCCAGGCTTGGCCTTTACCTCATAGGCTTTTTCATAGAACGAAAATGGCATATCCTCAATCAGGCCCGGAATTTGGCTTTGAAAATATGCCGGGTCGAACTTGGCTGCCGACATAAATCTGACCGGCCATGCTTCCGGAAAGATCCTTTTTTCATCCAAGCCGGAAGTGCCGGACGCAATGATGCACTTTCCCTCCGTCAGGTGCTTGGCCACCCGTTGGGCAATCTCTTGGTCAAACTCGATGTTGTCAGGCAAGAGCAAGAGCTTGTACTTGTCCCAAGAAGCCTCCTTGCTGACTATGTCAAACTGTAGGCTAAGCTCGCTAAGCATGCGCATGGCTCCCAGCATTTCGGCAGTGTTGCCCAGGCGCGGTTTTCCATTTGGATTGATCAAAGCCACCTCGGTTTGCGGCTGGGAGCCTTCCAAAAACCGGTCATACTGTCTGAGATACGAGTACACTTCTTCAATGCGGCTGAAGACGGCCTCGTTGATGGAACCCTCTGGCAAGAGATGGTCTCCGATATTGGGGCGCAGTCCATTAACCATGGCGAAGAGCAGCTCATATTTCAGCGATTCCAGGTTGCGCAATCCGCCAAAATCACTCCAGCTGTGGAATCTTCCGGTCATATGCACGCAGGGTTTTCCCAGGGTGCGCATATAGCGCGGCACGGCCTGCATATACAAGTAGCCGCCGCTTTTACTGGGCAGGCACTCGAACTCCAGATAATTACCGGCCTTTTTTTGGTTCTCAAACTCTATGTCGTTGAAATAAAACAGGTAGTCTGGATTCACCTTGCGCAGCCCACAGGCCAGTTCATCAGCCAACTTTGAGGCGGAGGCGGCGGCAAAACTTATGACATCCTGCAGCTTGCCTGGCTCCAGTCCTTCTTTTTGCATAAGTGGCACGCAGTGTGGGCATACACAAGGGAAGGGGCCCATGCAGTCGAAGAAGAAGCCTTTAAGCGGATAAAGCTCGGCCAGCTCCAGAGTCATGGCTTTAAGGTGTTCTCGGTACGGGGAGTTGTAGCACATGGTCATGGAAAAGGGACTGTCCAGCGGCTCCTGATAAATTTTTCCCTCCGGGCTGATTCGCGCCCAGTCTGGGTGCAGCAGCGCCTCCATGCGGCTAAGGCCGCCGTTGAAATATGCGCCCAGTGCAATGTTTTTGCGTTGACAGGCGAAGGCCAGCTCTCCAAACAGGTCTTTTTCAAGGCTGGGGTGCTTGATCCCCAGCTTGGTGTTGTAATATGCCATGCCCATATTACAGCGGGCATGAAAAGTCACATAATCCACGCCACATTGCAAAAAGCGCTCGGTCAAGGCTTCAGCATCAAACTTGGAGCCTACACCCGGGTGATTGGGTGAAGTGTGGAAATCGTAAAAGAGGGCGTATTTAATCTGGTGCATTTTATTTTGATTTATGTTCCGAGCTGGTTTCAAGGGCGGATTTGCAGTCAGGGGGCGCAAAGCCAGCCTGCCGCACTTTAATATGTCTTAGGTTATTGTCAGTTTATTCAAGCACAAAGGATTCAAACTGGCCCGGGTTTGCCTTTCCAGCCAAGCCCTGTCCCAGGCTAAGCCAGTGCTGGACTTTTTCACCGGGTTTGTTCAAGTCGAAAAACACGATGCTCATGGCAAGGGCTTCTCCGGCACGGACCTCGCCTTTTTTGATTGCGCTCCAGGGTATGGCCAGTTTATAGTGGGTATAAAATCCTGAGCGGGTGACCTGGCAGTCCCAGTCCAGGTTTTTGGAGCTGGTGTAGTCATAGATGAATACCCCGTTATCGGTGAGTGCCAGGGAAATATTGAAGGGTGCCTTGGGGTTGCCGCTAAGCTCTGCGTCCCAGGCCTGATTGCCGGCGGCCATGCCAATTTGCATGGAGTCTCCGCGCCAGAGGAAGGCTCCCTGGTTGCTGTTTAGATGGCGGCGGTCGCGCACTTTGGCTTGCAGATGCAGGCAGTCTTCGTCCCAGGCCAGCTCCAACTCCGCTTCTATATCCTTGCCGTCATTCAGGATGAGGTTGCGTTCCGGAATGGAGGCCGAGCGCGGAAAGACATCCTCTGGGGAACTGAGCAGGATTTTTTTTGTTCCTTTGGAGCGATGCGGCAGACCAAGCGCCTCCAGGGTAGCGGGCAGCACGTAGTGCTTGCCGCCCACCTCGATGGCGACCTGCTTGGTTTTGGGAATACCGTCCAGCTCGAAAACGCCGTGCTCCTCGGCCTCCAAGATGAAGCTCTGCCCCTCGCAAAGGACTACTTGCCTAAGGCCGCTTTGATTACGCAGATAGAGCTGTGTTTTGTCGGCGGCAGCCAGGCGCGCCTCGCCTATAATCGGTTGTATTTCATTGACGAAGCGTCCATTTTGTATAATGGCTCGGGCGGCTTCTGCCTTTATTGGCAGCAGCAGGAAGAGCGGCGTGCTGCTCAGGCTGAGTGTCGTTTTCCCGGCTGACAGAGTCGAGTCGTTGCCGCTGATGTCTCTGAGCAGACTGCCTGCGGGAAGCTCCAGCTCCAGCTCCACCTTGTTTTCCATCACGGTCCAGAGCGGCACCACGCTCTCATCGCCCTTGTTGAACAGATAGGCATAAACCCCATAGGGCATAATCATCTCCGCTCTTCTGGCCGGGCGGCAGAAGCTCAGGCTGCGTGCAGTGGTGGCAAATGCCAGGGCTGCAGGGTAGGGGCTGCGCTTGCTTTGTTGGCGCTGGTCATAGAGATGCTTCCAAAAGACCATGTCAGATTTAAAGCCGTAGTCCAGGTAGGCATAGTATGCGATATCTTTCACGGATTTAATGATAATGGTTTCTCGGGCAGTCATGTCTGCGACCATATTTGCGACATTGCCGTTAAACGGTGTTTTCTTTTCTGGTTCGGGCATAATGGTTTGCCGTTCATCTATGCATATTTCTCCTTGTTTGCCGAATTCCCGGCAGAGGATTTTAGTGTCGATGAGGTATTTCCGCAGCCCCTGTTCCGGTGGGTCAAGCTTTTCTCTGCCGCCGCGCAGAGAATAGTTTCCGTTATAGGCATCCAGTCCGAGCATGTCGAACTTGCCTTCCAGGTGCTGCAGGATGAACCTGGTCAGGCTGAAAGGCGGTTGGTTGCGAAAATAGTCGTTGCCGCAGCTTGAGGTCAATGAGACCACGCAATGCGGGTCTAGGTTTTTCAAGCAGTTGTAGGCGATCTTTGCATTGATGAGATGATGCGCCAGCTCCACCGGACCACCGCCGCTGACCCGGTTGACGTCATTGATGGCGGCGTCGATTTCCTGCACCAAGGCCCAATGTTTAACCCGATGTCCAGCAATTTTGTGAAAAGCCTCCAGATAGATGGTAAAGGCTTCGTAATATTCTTTGGGATAGCAATAAAAGCCGTTTTTTTGCCGCTCCATGATTATATCAGGGATTTTTCGCCTGTGGTTGTCACTAAGCAAAAAGGTATCAAGTCCGACATGGCCGTAATACTCGAAATCCGGGTGTGTTTCCAGCAGTTTATCAATACGGGTAAAGTATGGGGAACTCAAGATTTCCTGTCGCAGCAAGTCTGGGTTGTAACCGTCAGTGAAGGCATTAAAGCCTGCGACCAAGGAGATGGCTCCAAAGCCCAGGGTCTTGTAGGCCAAAAACATTTCCGGCATGGCCCAGTCGCCTGGTTTGACAGCGAAGAAGGGGTCGCGCTTTGGCATGAGGGGTATGGATATGAACGAGGCCTCCAGCTCTTGTTCGCCAAGCAGGGCCTGCACAGTGTAAAAGCCGTGTCGCTTGGGGACTTCAAGTGATATCTCATGGGTGGCTCCTCCGGACAGCTGCCAGGGCAGCTCTTGCACAGTCGCTCCGGCCTGGTCTTTTACCAAAAGTTTGCCAGAGGCCAAGCTCTTGTCTCCGGAAAGATGCAGGGCGAATTGCGGCTTTGAGCCTGCTTTGAAGATGCCTAGGTCGCCAAGGGGATAAAAAGCAGCCAGTTCATGTGCACCGCTGATTGTGCCAAGCACGAGAAAGACTAGGGCAAACAATAAATGTTTCATATCGAACTCCTCAAAAATTGAAAACACATCAGGGGTATCCCTTAGGCATTAAAAAACAGCGGTAAAGGGCCTTAAAGAAGGCCGGTTTCTAGTCTATTTTGGAGACAAAGGCACACCCAGTCATCTTCGTCTGAAAGGGGCATTACGGTCAAAAACTTGCGTTTTTACAAAAAATGTGTCTTTGCCATGGCGCAGAGCGCGGAGCCGTGCTAGGCACTGCCTTTAGTCCTCATTCTCGCAGAGTTTGATCTGCCTGATCTCGATGCTTTCACCCAGATTTCCCCAGGGTTCTATGTGGATGGAGGCACGGTTGACACCTTCGGGCACCTTGAAATGGTAAAAAAATCCATACCAGCCAGGCTGCCCTGCTGCGGCAATAAAGTCCTTGCGTGACAGCCATTTTTGCAACAGCTCACGTTGCTTTCCCTGTTCATCGTAAACGCGTAAAACAATGTAGAGGTTTTTGAATTCGCCCTTGTACTGTGCCGAAAAAGAGTGCAGCCCCGCCTGGATGTTCTTGAAGTACTGTACCACTGAGGCGGTGTGTATGTCGCTGTCCTTTCTTTTCTGAGACAGCGGCAAAGTCAAAACCCCGTCTGAGACCTGCGCATTTGCGGACAAGTGCCAGGCCGCTATCGTCCCAGTCTCCGTCAACAAAGAGAAATCGGGATTTTGCAACAAGTTGTCATCATCGGCTCGACAAAAGAGGATAAACAGAGTTAAAAAGCAAAAAAGTCTTGTTTTCATTCTTTGATTCTCCTTGAAAAAGGTTGTGAGGTCTCTGGGGCATGCCGGCTTCTGGCCTATTGGCGCTAACTTAGACCGCGTCCAAAAAGGG